>NZ_JAWJBP010000021.1:0-53482 GCF_046535935.1 Tritonibacter sp. SIMBA_163 | reverse complement strand
CAAGCTGGACACAGTAGATCGCGCCGCTCTCGCAATATTGTGGCGGCAGATCCTGACGGCGCTGGCGCTGCTCGCGTTCATTGTGGTTGATCCCCACGCCCCCGCCTGCATCATCAAGCCCCCAGAGAAAGGAGTGGTCCTCGGTGACCGAAAGCGCACAGTCGGTGCCCCGCACCGCCATCTCTGCGAGGCAGCCGTCAATATCACTGCCGGTGATGAAGGGCGAGGTGCATTGCAGGAACACCAGCTTGTCGAGCGCGGGTAGATCTTCGCGCACCAGCGGCACCGCATGCAGCCAACCGGCCTCAGAGCTGGCGGCGTCCCCCGACAACGCCGCCGGGCGGTCAATAATACGCGCGCCATGCAACGCGGCCTCGGCGGCAATCTCGGCATCATCGGTAGAGACATAGACCACAGCCACTTGTTCCGCAGTACGCCCCGCACGGACAGCACGCCCGATCAGAGACACCCCGCCCACGGCACGCAGGTTCTTGCCCGGAACGCCTTTAGAGCCACCGCGCGCCAAAATAATACAGGCCGTATCGGCCAGAGTGCCGGGGACGGGTTTAGACATGGCGGGTTTCCATCACTATCAAGGTCACATGTCCTCGCCCATGGTAGAAGCGAACCTGTTCGCACAACGGGCAAGGTCCATGGTCCCATCGTTTACAAACCCCACCTCCTTGTGTAAATCCCACAAGGAATTCCAGACAGGCAGACGTGTCCCACATGATTGCAAAACTTAAACAATCGGCATTCGGGAAAATTCTGTACCGCTTGTCTCGCAGCATATTTGGCAGACCATTGAGACGGCTTTCCACTTGGCTTCAAAGCGAGAGCACACAAATGGTTCACATGTCCGCAAAGAACCGTCAACACAACCGCGAACAAGTGGAGATTCTTGAGCGTTTCGAGACAGAAATTCGTGAAGCCATGGCGAGAAACGCTAAAGTAAAGGCCACCAAATGACATCACATTCGTCGCTTGAGCGGACCGAAGCTTCGGCGCTCCCGGCTTCGGTCGTGCCCTTTGAAGACCGCCCGGTGCTGCTATTATTCAGCGACGATTCTACCCTGATCTTTGCCCGGCGAATGCGGGATTGCCTGCGCGCGGCGGCCCCCTCCCTGAAGGTTGAAATGGGGTGGTTGGTAGGTGAAAATGCATTGTCCTATCGGCAAATGTCCCTGCTCTTGCCTGAGGGGCCGGATCACGCACTTCAGGGCAAGAATGTTTTTCAGCAGTTAATGCTTGCGCGCAGCCACAAGGCAATTGTCACGAGCCGGGTATATGGGCCGCTTGGGGCTCAGTTGCGGCGCACGATCATGCATGTAGACAACGAACGACCCTGTGTAATCGCTTTCTTGGGAGGACTCGATTTCACCCCAAAGGATGGCTATTTCCGGCGTCGGCACTGCGATGGGGTCTTTGTCTTTCCGCAAAGCGAAGTGGCGACTTTCGAAAAACAGGCTCAGAGCTGGCCCACCCGTATGTGGCAAGAAGTTGGCTTTGGTCACCCTTCGGTGACAGAGGTCCAATCACTCAGCTCCCAGGAACTGGCTGATCGTAAGGATATCTATTTCTTCACTCAGGCTCTGTCACCTTCCACCCGTCGCGCGCGGTTGCATATGCTGCGTAGCATGGCCGCCATCGCACGGGCCAATCCCGACCGTACTGTCTGGATCAAGTTGCGCCACCTGCCGGAAGAAAACCAGCAACACCTGCATCTGGAAAAATACAGCTACCCGGATCTTCTAGCTGAATTGCCAAGCCGGCCCCAGAATCTGAAGGTGACCGCATGCACCATGGACCAAGCACTGAAAACGGCTGCCATAGGCATCACCTGCACCTCAACGGCGGCCATAGATGTGGTGCGTGCAGGCGTGCCCTGCATGGTACACTTGGACTACGTCGATAATTACCTGGACCCGCTGGAGCAGCCGATGCGTATGTTGTTCCGGGACAGCGGGCTGATCACTTCACTCGACGACATGCTGCACCTGCGCGCCCATAAAGCCGCTGATAAGTGGATACAGAACATGTTCTGCAAGGACGATCTTGGCGCTCAGGTTCTGGGCATCATCGACCGTTTTCAACACCGCCCCTTTCAGGTGCGCAAGGATTCATAGCTCTCTTTTCACAGGTATTTGCGACAACAACGCCGATGCCTTCGGTGCGTTTTCTTTCATTCCCCGGGTTCTTCCCCTAGAACAACGCACAAGCACTCACCAAGGATAGGCTCCAATGCATCGCGCTCTTTTCATTGCTTCGTTTGACTCGCAGTTGAAGTGGTGCCGAACCGTCCGGCAAGAATTCGAGCAACGCGGTTTTATCTGCCGAACCATTGTGCCGGGGGTCCGCTCGGCCCTGTCCGAAGCCCAAATCCAAGCCGCGGGGTTCGACCAGGTTGAACGGCGCAGCTGGGACGACACCGTCTCTCTCGCTCTATCCCATGATGTGGTGATCTCAAGCCTCTCCGGGCCGATGACACGCAAGTTGAATTTTGAGCTTTCAGTCAGCACTCAACCGGGGCCTCGCCCCTTGCTCGTCGCGGGCTGGGTCGGGATCATTATCGAAAAGCTGACCGCAGGCTATCTGGACCGGCACGGCTGCGATGTGGTTGCCGTCAACTCCAAAGAAGATTTCGCTCGCTTTTCCAACGTCGCACATACGCTGGACATCCCCACCGACAACTTGATCCTGACCGGATTGCCGTTCCTGCCAAACACCATCGCCGCGCAGAAAACCGGCCCCATCCAGCGGGTTCTGTTTGCCGACCAGCCCACGGTTCCGGAAAATCGCGAGGAGCGCCTGTTCGTCTATAACTCAATGATCCGCTATGCCCTGCGTCACCCCGATCGCGAAGTAATCCTGAAACCTCGCCACCGGCCGGACGAGGATACCTTCCACAAGATGAAGTTTGCGCCCGAGGCCTTGCTGAAAGACAGGGAGGTTCCGTCCAATTTCCGCATCGACTACACTCCGATCAGCGAAATGGTGCACAACATTGACCTGATGGTGACCATGAGTTCCACCGCAAGCCTTGAAGCTTTGGCTGTCGGAACACGCGTCGCTTATCCGCTCGACCTCGGCGTCCACGAAAAATACGGCAACCATGTCTTTGAAAAAACCGGACTTCTGCGGAGCTTCGAGCAAATCATGGCCGATGACATCGGCACGCCCGCCGAAAGTTTCATCGACAGCTACTTCTTCTCCAAACCCGCTGCCTCCTTCGAGATGATCGTCAGCCGCTGCGAAGAGCTTCTGGATCGTGGAGAATGGCCTCATGATCGGGCCTGGAATACGGATTTTTTCAAGTCCATGCGGACAGCGCATTTCGAAATTCAAGAGTTGCGCCAAGAATATCGTCATCTGCGAGCTCGGGGACAAGAGCAGAATACCAGCATGCTGCAGCGTTGTCTCAGACGGTTCGGCGCGCTGCTGAAGGCCATTTTACCGCACCGCGTCTCTCTTCAGCTATGGCGGATCGCCAAGCAATACCGCCTACTTCCCTGATCCCCGGAAAAAGGTGCCATAATGACCCTCTATCTGCATCTTGGCGCGCATAAGACTGCGACAACCCTGCTTCAGAATGTGCTGAAGCACAATGAAGCGGCACTGGAAGAACGAGGGTTAGCGCGCATAAAGATTCAGCCGCGTCACCTGTTCTGGCACTTATATCGAGACGGTGATCGCGACGCCTTCAAGAAACGTCGCCGCACTCTGGCGCGCAAATTGCAGCAATATTACAAGAGCTGGCCAAATGCAGTTCTGAGTTCTGAGACTATGTTCGGTACATCAGATCTACATCGGGTGAATTGTCTTTATCCCCGGGCGGACACCGCTCTACGGGTGCTGGCGCAACTAACCTCTGGCATGAATCGCAAGGTGATCTTTTATGTGCGTCGCCAAGATAATTTCATTGAATCGAGCTTTATCAATCGCTTACAAACTCTGGCTACCTCCCTGCATCTCGATCATGCACAGTTACTGTCCGACACGACATGGTGCAGCTTCGAGCATTATCTGAGCAGCTTCACACCATCTCAATTGTCTTGGCTGCATCTGATCAAACGTATGGAAGCGCATTTTGGCGCTGAAAACCTAATCATCCGCCCTTTTGAGAGCATTCACCGTGGAAACGCTGCATATGCGGAGTCCTTTTTGGCACCAATGTGTGCGACACATGACCTGGAACTGGCGCCTCAGGTTTATGAAAACCGCAGTTTCTCTGCCAAAGCACTTGAAGAATTTATTCGCCTTGCCCCTAAGCAAGGGTTTGCAAACTTGCGCAGCCTGCGCCTGCATTTGCAGGATAAATATCCAAACACTTCATATCCACGCCCGATGCTGCTTTCTCCAGAGCAGAGGCAAGAGATCTTACAGACCCTGGCAACAGAGAACAGCATATTGTTTGAACAGTACTTCAGTGACGTAGATCGCACAGATATCAGCTACCAGCCCGTAGGCTCTTAGGGTCGGGATCGACAATCAATCATACGTTCTGGAGGCGTTCCAACATCTTGCGCCCCGGTGGGTGTGATCGACGAATGGAGAACACACGATCCAAATATGCACGCGCTGCTGCCCCATCCCCTACTCCCTCGCAGCACTGCGCCGCGAGATAAGCGAAATCGATGGCACCGGGATGCAGATCAGACAAGGC
The DNA here is from genome assembly GCF_046535935.1 of Tritonibacter sp. SIMBA_163. Taxonomy (NCBI): domain Bacteria; kingdom Pseudomonadati; phylum Pseudomonadota; class Alphaproteobacteria; order Rhodobacterales; family Paracoccaceae; genus Tritonibacter; species Tritonibacter sp. SIMBA_163. The sequence continues at coordinate 48,819 of NZ_JAWJBP010000021.1, read as the reverse complement.
ACACGCGTCCTGACGCAACTCTTGCGGATCAATCCCACCGCGAAACCCGCTCAGCAATCGATAGTACTGCATCGCATGCCAGTCGGGATAAGCCGCGCAATCTCCGGCCAAATCATGATAAGCTCCCAAAAAATCTTTATTGAGCATGAGATCCACATAGCGTGACAAAACCTCCTGACGCTCCCGGTCCAAAGGCCCCCCCTCCTGATAAGGGATGGAAATCTGGGGCACCGTAGTCTTGGATAGGATCATCTGGAAGTAACGCATCAACGTGCACTCTTCTTCCAAGCGCACCGGCAACATATGATCCTGACCTTCGTACTGAAGCACACGAATATTAAGTGGCATATCCTGCCCATCGTAAAGCCGTGAAATATTATAGGTATCGATCAAATCGAAGCTGCCGAACACGATCGTGAAACTGGTTCCCTTCGCTTGCCGCACGAGTTCAGTGATATCCGGCGTCTGGACCTTAACTCCTGATCGAGGTCCACGGGAAAACCTGCTGTCCACAAGGATTTGCGGCGCTATCGCAAGCACTCTTTGCGCCTTAACACGCGCCCCGAAATAGAGAGCCGCATAGCCCCCCATAGAAGAACCGATCATCCAGATTTCACGATATCCCTTAGCCACCTCCTGAATGCGGGCTTCGATGTCATCTAGACATTCATGTTTGCGCAGGCCGTTTTGATACCAAGCGTTTCCTTCAGGGTCGCGAATGTGCAAACGGTCAGGGCGCATACCTTCCGTGCTCTTGAAGAATGTGAAGCTCGAAGCATTGGCTGCCGAAAACACAACCAGCAGTCGCCGCTTCGGCGCCTCATCCCCTTCGTGCAACTCGAAGACGTTTTCGATATGCAAATCCTGCGACGTCATCCAAATAGCTCTGACTGGCAGAGGATCTCATTCATCAGAGTGTTTTTCGCCACGCTTCAACCTTTCTGCCCAATCGCCCTTCAACTGCTGACAACGTTGGAACCAACAGGTCGCCCAGCTGTTTCATGGTGTCTTCATGCACAGGGAACTTACGCTTGATGACCGGTTTGCCTTCGTTGCTATGAGGCAACTTGAGTTCCGTGCCGGCCTCCAGCCCCAACCAGCTCACTAGCTTACCGACTTCAGCTGCCGGATTGGCCAAGAGTTCCTCAAAGATGAGAATATATTGGCGATCTTCCGGAAAGTATTCAGTGAAGGCCGCCAAGTGCCGCTCGTACTGCGACCTGTACAGATAAGCTGCCGGGCTGTTCTTTGCCGCAAGTTCTTCTGCCTGCGACAAGGACTCCTCAATGCTCATCGCATCCTGGTTACGTTTCTTGGCGTGATGAAAATTGGACACCGCCCGTTTGACCGGGTCACGGAAAATCCAGATGATACGCGCCTCTGGGTTGTAAGAATACATTCGCGCTGGCGTGTCGGGGTCTAAGCTATATGACGGACTTTTATCTCCGTGCAGAACGCCAGGGCCACAGTTGAAATCGAAGTGTTCATGATACCACTCGCCCCCCTTCTCAAACAGATTCAGTTTGTCGAAGTAATGGATTTCCCCTCGGTAGAGATCCACATTCGGATGCTGGCGCAGCATATCACGCAGGCTTGAAGTCCCGGACTTCATCGCCCCTACGATAAAAAAATCGACAATAGGTTTGGTCTGGTCAGATATCATACGCAAAATCCTTGTCATTCATATCGTAGGCTTAAAGCCCCATATTTGTCGCCACAAGACGCTCAAAAGAGCGCGAAGAAGTAGGCCGCTTTTTCTGCGCTCGGCGCACGCTTTCAGTATAACGGTTCTGCCACGCACGCCGCTGCATTTCCAACAGTTGGAACAGCGATGCCCGACCGTGATCCTCAGCCGCCCTATGCCACAAGACATCCAAGGCCTCGTAGCGTTCTTCTCGATGACGCACTTTAGGGTTCCAGGGTTTCTCACCAACATAATGCAAAATGCGCACGTCTTCGTCATCCAGCAATGCTTCGATGTCGTCTGTCGTGGGCTCACTGCACCCGCGCGCTTCCAAGTCGAGGTAAAGCGCCCGTTTGGTGTAGTTGAAGCGCGACGGCAGATAACCTAGCGAAACATTGTGCATCAAGATGTTCAAGATCGCCTGATCCGCTTTGCCTGTACCGGGTCGCGGTATCCGGTCGCCTAGGAATTCACGAACACGATGGAACTCGAAACCACGTAGCAGGCTGGAATTCAGCACCATCACCCCTGTGTTTACGAAGTTCATCGGCGCATTGGTTTCCGAATGCGTCGCCCGGCAGGCTGCCAGCGGTGCCGGACTATAAAGCAGCGGATCGAGCGAGCCGCGAATAATCACATCACTGTCAATGGCGATTACTCTCTTGAAGAACTTCCATCGTAGCACCTCCAACAACGCAAAAGCCGGGAACAGTCGCTCCGGCGTACCAATCACGTCGTGCGCATATTCGTAAATCGGCGCCATCGCGATATCATTGGTGGTCGCGAAATGTACGTTATCACAATGCTCGCGTATCACTGCCTTGGTCAGTTCCGACACAGGCTTTATGCTGCTGTGCACAGCGATGATCGGAAACGTCCAATCCGGATTGTGATGGCGCAGACTGCGCTCCATCACAATGAAACCGGCCGCGAAATCATCACTGACGACAGAGCATAGGACCGTATCCTCTTTCGCTGCCAACGCCTCCAGTTCGAGATTAGGCACCAAGGAAGCCGCCATACGCATCATGATTTTTGCGCCACGATATCATCGTAGCACGCGCGCGGGAAAACCTCTAGACGGCCACCATCGGTACAATTGATAATCTGTATACCGTCTTGCAGGAAGCGGTTTCGTGCAATCTCATATGTCTGGAAAATCGGGCCATTATCTGCCCAAACTCGCATCAAACCTTCATGCGAGGTGGTCTTGGTGGTGTGTTTGGAAAAATCATAAAAATATGATTTCGGCGCATCCGGGGTGGTCAACCCATAGTCGCAATCACAGCCTACGAGATAGATCTCTTTGATTCCCATATAATGGGCCAGCGGCAGACAGAAAGTGATAATGCCAGTGTAGCCATCATCCATTGGCTGTGTCAGATCAAGGTTGATGTCACCTTTCTCGTCAATCTGGTATTTCGGCCGATCAAACAGAAGAAAGTCACATTGCTCTTGTGGGAACACCCCGTCACCGATCAAAAAATCCCGAAATGGATAAGAGAAAAACTTATGAGAGTTCCCGGCCCGCGCTAGCATTTGTTGTAGCCAGTCCTGATTGGCCTTGGGCTCGGGTGTACCCCAGCCGCCAAACATCTCATGCGAAGACACACAGAAATAGCTCGGATCGATTTTTTCATACTGGGGGTGGTTTACGAACCAATTGGTGACAAAAGTTACCTCGTCTTTCAGCAGGGTCAGGTCCTGATTGTTGATCGAGGGACCGTTTCCGATGATAAAGGCGCGCTTACCTGCGTGGATATTGCGAAATTTCGTCAAACTTCGGTAGGCTCCAGAGGCAAGATAAGCCTCCCGCTTTTCGCGCCGAGCGCGCTCTTGGCTCGGAGTGTTGATGTCAACACGAGCCACCGAAGGAGCAGCACGCTTACTGTCATTCAGATCCGCCAATACCTGACGATCAGCAGAGGGCTCGACCAAGCCGTCTGATTGCAGCAGATGACAGCGACGCAAAGCAAAGGACTCTTTTCCAGATCCTTTACGCTTACTGGATTTACGCTCCACAGCGGCCATCGCGATCAACTCAATTTCCACTGGCCCCTCGCCAACATCAAGGCCCGCGGCAAAAAAGATACGCACCCAGCCGTTGTCCATTTTTTTGACAACAACATCCTGGCGCCCTTCGGTATGGCTGGTCCGAAAATGCAAATGACGCATATCATGCAGGTCAACATTGACCTCGCAGTAGTTCTTCCAGTTGTCGCTTTGGCGTACCCGGATGCGCAGCACCTTGCTCTGCATCGGCTTCACGTCCAGCTCAACACCCCGGTAAGCGGTGGCTGAAATTTCGGCGACCGGGAAAATCATGCTATGCACGCCGGTCTCGGTGTTTTCACTCAAAACCAACAAGGGCGCTTCACCGCCGCTCGCCTGATCGTCATGCACCAATGTGCCGCGCAGTGCCCGCAAGGATTTATCATGTGCCAAGTCCAGAGGAAATTCGGTAATATTCTCGACCAAGCGCCCCGAAATAATCCGGGAAAGGGTATCGGTATAACCGGCAGAACGCGAAAAAGCGTTGAGTATATCTTCAGAACGACTGCCCAGGTCTGCACCTCTGTCCTTCAGTGTCCGATCCGCCAGCAAACGATAGATGGAATCGAACTGCCGCCCCTGCTGTTCCGCTAACCGAAGGACGATATTCGTCAGTGAATCGAGATCTGCACCCAAAGCGTCCTGACGATTCAGATACCAGCCCTGCAATTCCTGTTTGCGCTGCTCCAATTCCGAAGAGAGGGTAGTGTTTTCCTCCAGTAACTCTCCAATTGTACGTTCGTAGCGGGCAATATCTTTCATGAGTGAGGAAAGGTTGTCTTCCAAATTCATCATCGTCTCCAAGGTCGGTTGCCATCATATGGACAGCTACTTTATGCGGCTGGTCTGCTGCCCCAGAAAGCGTCAGAGCACGCGCGGCTTCTTATGCTCGAACTAGCACCCAATACGAAGTAGCGAAAGGCGTTCTCTAACCAATACACCATCACCCCCAGAAAAAAGCGAACAGCTGCTCAAAGTTCGCGAAACGGCGGCGGTGGCGCATCCCGTATGCGAACCGCACTGGCAGAGCCCAGCTTCCAAACACACGGTTGATCACTGCCTGGCGGGCACGCAGCAAGCGCGGATCCGACCACTTTTCTCCAGTACTGACATCAGGGTGAGAACCAGTCACCACAGGCAATGCCACACCTCTGCCGCCTGCATGCAGGATATCAGAGACAAAGACATAATCTTCACCAACCCCGTAGTACGCGCCCAGACCAAAATTGAGGTCGAATTGCACCCCCAGCCGCGCCACGACCGACGCGCGCACCATAAACTCTGGGGCGCAGATACGGCCGCTGTTGAAACGGGTCAAATGCTGCTTTCGCGCCGCCTGTGGCAGCCGTTCCCGTCGCCAACCTGCCGCCAGCGCCAAATTCGGATCAGAGACAAAGTGATCGCGTAGCGTGAGGATGCCCTCAGGTTCAAGCGTCACATCGTCATCTGAAAAGAGCACCAAGTCTGTGTGTGCATATGCCAACCCCGCATTGCGACTGCGCGACAGCCCTCGATCCGGCAATTCCACAAAACGGACATCAGCACGCCTCTCAGCCCGAAATGTACCTCTTGGCGCCAGAGATTCTTCCGGGGCTTGGAGCAAAATCAAATATTCAATCCCAGCGACAGGCTCTGGCAATTGGATGCGCGAAACCCCCATTCCCAGAGTTGAAATCGCAACCGTTACGGTATCCACAACATGCCCTGTCATCCCGGCCGCATCTGTCCTTCGCAAAAGGGGACTGGAACTATTGTGAAGAATATTCTCTTCCCCAAAAGCGCCCGTATCTTCTGCTTGCTTCTAGCCCACGGGCAGTTGAATGCCAAGCAGCTCCACCTACCCGCGCAGAAAGCGGCTCAACAGGTGGTTCCCCATATACCACGCAGAGCACCAGACAGGCAGACCGAGGTGAGCCCGGTACATGTGCCAGGTCGCTCGCATCGCACGCCCGCGTCCAGCTGTCAGGGACTGTGAAGTGACCTGATACACCGCTAGCGGCTCATCAATCCCACGCGCCTCCTCGCAACGCTCCAAAAGCAGCAGCCAAAAGGCGAAATCCTGCCGCATCCGCAGCAGCGGCATCTGCAAGGCACCGAAATACTCCCGGTCATAGATCGCCGTTAGACATCCGATCACATTGCCCCGCAACAAGCCCGCCCGGGTCACCCGCTCCGGCACCCGAACCTGATGACGCTCAGAGCCGCGCGCCCGCCAGAATCCACTATAGGCAAACACCGTGCCGGTTTCCTGCATAAACGTGATCTGCCGCTGTAACTTGTTCTCAAGCCAGCGATCATCGGCATCAAGAAAGGCGATATAGCGCCCCCGTGCCGCAGCGAGCCCAGCATTGCGCGCTGCGGCCGCCCCCGTGTTGCCCGGTTGTCGCAACAGACGAATCCTTTCGTCCTGCCGGATCAGGCGCGCGCAAACTTCCGCCGAACCATCTTTCGACCCGTCCTCGATGAGCAGCAGTTCCCAGGCCTGGAAACACTGCGCACGCACCGAGGCAACCGCTTGTTCCAAAGTCACTTCCGCATTGTAGACGGGCATGATGACCGAGACGACGGGAGACGTAGAATGTTGTATGTTAGCGCCTGTCATCACGTTTCTTTATGGTTTGCCCGGGATGGCCTGTGCGGTTACAAGGCTGTTATGAAGCTCTCATATAGAGCCCCCCACCGCCCTGCAACGAGGGCCTGCAACATTCTCCAACACATTGGACGACAGAACATGAGTGAAGATAAGACCCCCGTTAAAGTGATTGCCGAGATCGGGTGCAACCACACAGGCGACCTGGAGATTGCCAAGGAACTGATCCGCGTCGCAGCCCATGTCTGCAAAGCAGATATTGCGAAATTCCAGAAGCGTCACAATCGCGAATTGCTGACCCCTGAGCAGTACAACACGCCACACCCGGTGCCGGCCAATGCATACGGCGATACCTATGGCGCGCACCGCGAATTCCTCGAGATGGATACAGACCAGCACAAGGAACTGATCCAGTGCTGTGAAGAAAACGGCATCGCCTATTCCACCAGCGTCTGGGACTTGACCTCGGCCAAGGAAATGGCTGCCCTGAACCCACCGCTGCTGAAAATCCCCTCGGCGACAAACCAGCACTATGATCTGCAGGGCTACCTCTGCGAGAACTACGCAGGCGAGATCCATGTCTCCACCGGCATGTCCACCGGCCAGGAAATCGTCGATCTGGTGAATTTCTACGCCGAGCGGGGCCGCGCCAAGGATCTCGTGGTCTATTCCTGCACCTCCGGCTATCCGGTCGCCTTTGAAGACATCTGCCTGTTCGAGATCCGCAACCTGATGGAAAAATTCGGCGCCACCGTCAAAGGTATCGGCTTCTCCGGGCACCACTTGGGCATTTCAGCCGATGTGGCGGCACTGGCCGTGGGTCGCGCGATGGAAGCGGACGGCAAGGGCCACTTCACGCACATCGAACGTCACTTCACCCTTGATCGCACCTGGAAAGGCACCGACCACGCCGCCAGCCTCGAGCCCGACGGGCTGCGTCGCCTGTGCCGCGACCTGAAGAATGTCGACATGGCGCTGGCCTATAAAGGCCAGGACATCCTGCCGGTCGAACAGGTCCAACGCGACAAACTGAAATGGGTCAAGGAAGACCACTCCCCCGCAGCGGAATAACTCCTGAGAACCAGACATGATCCAGTCCCCTCTCCTTTGGAGGGGGGACTGCTCACGACACAAATCGTCAAGACGCTCGGAGAACAGAGAGGCCCGGAAGGCCGACTGCTCAGGCGCAGTACCCCCGCAGCCATATGGTGAACGCAAACGTATTCGGCGACGGATAGGCCTTATCGATTTCATCCCGGCCGAGCAGACGCCAAGGCAAAATCATGCCAACCGATCACTTGTAAAGAATATCTTTGGCATAACGGCGCAGCAACAACACGCCAAAGAACATCGGCACCGCCCCGACAATGCAAACATACGTCATGGAAATATAGCTGGGGTCATAGCTGGCATAAAACCCCGTACGCATCACCCCCCCCAGATGGATCAGCGGGTTGAACCAGAGGATATTCTGGGCAAACAGCGGCAAGTCTTCGTAAATATAGAAAATCCCCGACACCAGCATGAGCGGCCGCGTCGCGATGCTCCAGACTGTCTTGTAGACCGGAAACGAAAAGCTCATGTAGGCGTTGAAAGTTCCCACGCCCATCGACAACAGCACCACCCCTCCAAACGCCTGTAGTATCGGCACAAAATCCATAATGACGCGGATGTCCTCAATCGTGAAGATGATCCAGAACACAATCCCCGACACCATGAGTTGGGTTAGGATGGCAAGGATGCCCCGCGCTAGAAGCGCATCGACATAAGTCACACCCGGATATGCCAGTAGTGACTGGTTACCCCCGATCGCCCAGCTCACCGCCGCATGGACTTCTTGAAACATGCGCAAGACCAGAAAACCGGTGGCATAGAACAACAGGAAGCTGGTTCCCAGTGACGGTGAGCGTAAAAGAACCGAGAACGCTAAAGTCAGCATAGCAATCATCGCCAGAGGTTGCAGGACCGCCCAGAGATAGCCACCGGGGCTGCGCCCGTAGCTGGTCGACATTTCTCGCAGGATCAACGCAATCACAGACCGCGCGCCGCGCCAACGCAACTGTGGCCGTTGTGCAGGGCGGAGAGGTTTGAGAGCGGGCAACTGTGTCATCCTGTCTGGTACTTTGGCTCGTCGTATGAAATCAGATAGAATAAATAATCAGAGAAACTGTTTGGACCATAGACTTGGTAGACAATCAATCCAATCCCGATCCCCGGAACGTACAAACCGGCGCGCCCCTCTCCGAGAGCACCGCTCGCACCGGCACCAAAAAGACTGGGTCCACAGAAACAGAACACGCGGCTCAAGACACCACCAACTCCATGCTAGAGACGCAGGCAACTCCTCGCGCAGATCGCACGACGACAACAGTCAAAACAGACGCCGCTCCTCGTCCAGCCAAAGGCAGGGGGAAAGGTAAGGCCCTCAAAGATAAACCCGCTACCACCACCAATCAAACGGCTGCGGCAACGGGAAAAGCTGCCCCAAAGGCAAAACCAGCGCCCACCAAAGGCAAGGCGGGCGGCGCGAAAAGCAGTCCGGCAGCCGCGCTCGAACCCGCCGAAGGTGTCTCTGGCAAGCCGAAACTCAACGCTGCCAAAGGCAAACCGGCCGCGCCCAAGAAACAGCCCAAAGCCGCCACCGCCACTGCTCCGGTTGAGCCCATCTATGCCCCGGCCCGCCCTGCACAAGTCAAAACGCGGCATCTCATGCTGATGGTCTCTTTTCTCGTTCTGGTGTGCGCCCCCTTGCTATTAGCCGGGGGCTATCTCTGGACGCGAGCCGTGGATCAATACACGTCGAGCATTGGCTTTACAGTACGGCGTGAAGAAGCCCCATCTGCAGTCGATATTCTGGGAGGGTTGAGCAAACTGTCGAGCACCTCTTCTTCGGACAGCGATATCCTCTATGAATATATTCAGTCTCAGGAACTGGTGGAGAAGGTCGATGCGCGCCTTGATCTGAGAGCGCTCTACACCCGCCATTACGACACAGATCCCCTATTTGCACTGCCCCCGGACAGCTCGATCGAGGAATTGGTGGAATACTGGCAAAAGATGGTTCTGATCTCCTATGCCCCGGGCACCGGGCTGATTGAAATAAAGGTCAAGGCCTTCACCCCAGAAGAAGCCCATGAAATTGCCAAGGTGATCTTCGCAGAGAGCTCAGTGATGATTAACGAGCTCTCTGCTATCGCGCGCGAAGACGCCATGCGCTATGCTCGCGAGGAGCTGGATACTGCTGTGGAGCAACTGAAAGCCGCGCGCCAAGCACTGACTACGTTTCGATCTCGGACCCAGATCGTAGATCCAAGCGCAGATATCCAGTTGCGGATGGGCCTTCTCAACACTCTCCAGCAGCAACTTGGCACCGAATTGATCGACTACGACCTGCTGCTGACCAGCGTGCAAGAAAATGACCCGCGCCTGCAAAAGTCGCAGCAACGCATAAATGCCATCCGCGCCCGCATTCAGGAGGAACGTGATAAATTCGGCGGCGGCAATTCCGCTGCGGGTGGCGAAGATTACGCGACATTGGTTGCGGAATTCGAACGTCTCAATGTGGATCGGGAGTTTGCCGAGCAGAAATACACCGGCGCACTACAGAATTACGACATGGCCCAAGCCGAAGCCCAGCGTCAAAGCCGCTATCTTGCCGCCTACCTGCATCCAACCCGCGCCCAAAGCCCGGAATATCCACGCCGCACTCTTCTACTGGGGTTGGCGGGGCTGTTTCTGATAATAGCATGGTCAACTTTGATGCTGATCCTTTATTCATTGCGAGATCGGCGCTGAGGTTTACCTGCCATGATCGTGCTTGAGAACATCAGTAAGAGCTTTGCCACGCCAAACGGGCGCAAGTATGTTGCCCGCAACATCGATCTGACCATCCCCAAAGGCAAGGCGGTGGCTCTGCTCGGGCGCAACGGGGCCGGAAAATCCACCATGCTGCGAATGATTTCCGGCAATATGAACCCCGATTCAGGGCGCATCATTTCCGATGGGACTGTGTCTTTCCCCGTGGGGTTCGCAGGCTCGTTTCACCGCGACCTGACCGGAGCGCAGAACGCACGTTTCGTAGCCCGGATCTATGGGGTGGATACGGATGAGTTGCTGAACTTTGTGTGCGATTTTGCCTCTCTTGGCGGCCATTTGCACATGCCAGTGCGAAGCTATTCTTCCGGGATGCGCTCACGTCTCGCCTTTGGTATCTCCATGGCAATACACTTCGACACCTATCTGGTGGATGAAGTCACATCGGTTGGCGATATTGCCTTTCGCCGCAAAAGCGCAGCCATCTTCAAAAACAGAATGCAGACCTCCTCTGCCATTGTCGTGACTCACTCCCTGGTCGAGGTGCGCAATCTCTGCAATGCAGGCGCGGTCATAGAACAAGGTGAATTGAAATATTTCGATGATGTAGAGGAGGCAATCGCCATGCACTCCGCCAATATGAAGCGTAACGGCTAGCGCCACGCCCTCATATCGCTCTAAAGCGCTGGTCGAGCTATTGCTCGACTAGCGCGTCGCCGACACCAGCTATCTGAAACACGCTCTTCGCGACATCGAACCCGACCACGATACACTTCGATGTGGCCGTCCTCTTTTGTGGATCATCGCAAGTCCAGCTTGGCGCATCTATGCCCTCAGTGAGGCAGCGGTTACATCATCAGATGCCAGTCACCACCGCAAAATATGGAAACAATCCGCATTATTGTCCTCGCTTTGACCACATATCGAACACAGCCCGACCGAAGCCGCCCCGCACTCTGACCCGGAGTTCAACGCAAGGTCCGGGTGGGGCAAATGACAACATTCACAACGGCGCAATATGTCCAGTTCTCAAACAGTCTACACGCTGCAAGCGCCCCACGGCTGACGCTGAGTGGCGGTGATAGCTTGCAGGTGGAACTCCATATGGGCGCCGGCACGCAAATCCACCACTTCCGCCTGTCAGACGGGGATCTGAGCTATCGCCAAAGCGCCACAGAGAGTACCGCAACCACGGACCTCTCTCTGGGGGAGCGTGCGATCACGGTCGAAAACGATGCGCTGGTAGCCCTGTTTGAAAACGCAGGCACGCTGTCCCGCAGCGATGCGTTTTACGACGATCACAGCGGCTTTGCCGGCGACCGTTTCAGCCTGCTTGCCACCACCGGAACCGGACGCGACATTGTGGTCGCCGCGGGGGCCGGCCACCCCGGTCTTGAGACATATCTGCGCGGCGGCGACGGCAGCCTCAGCCCGCTGTCAGCGCGCGGCGATACTGCCAGTACCTATATTGCACAGGTGGATATGATGGCCGCGGCCATTGTGGGCGGGCAGCAGTTGGTCTTTGCCGCCTCAGGCCATGAGTCCGGCGTCAGCGCCTATCGTCTCGACAGCAACGGCGGGCTTAGTCACACGGACAGCCTCGGCGCGCGCGAGGGCATTGGCGTCAACGCCCCAACCGCGCTTTTGAGCACCGAAGTCGGCGGCCAGCCCGTTCTGGTGCTGGCGGCTGCGGGCAGCAACTCGATCTCCGTGATCGGGATCGGCTCTGACGGCCACCTCTCGCTGCGCGATCATCTGACCGACAGTCTTTCAACCCGATTTGGCGCTGTCACCGTCATGGAATCCATCATCCATGACGGGCGCACCTATCTGGTTGCAGGGGGCGGCGATGATGGGCTGACATTATTCACGCTGCTGGAGGATGGTCGCCTCCTGATACTTGACGCGTTGGCCGACAGCACCGCTCTGGGGCTCGACAATGTCAACGGCCTAGCCCTGCAAATGCAGGGCAACACGCTGCATGTCTTTGCCAGCTCTGAAACCGAAGCCGGGCTCACCCATGCCACCGCCACATTGTCACATGACGCGGTGCAAACCGGCGGCAGCGGGAATGACACGCTTGTGGCCGCAGACAGTGGCAGCGTCTTGCTGGATGGTGCAGGCGATGACTGGCTGGGCGGCGGCGCAGGCGCGGATGTCTTTGTGCTAACCGCTGATGGTAGCCCGGATGAAATTCACGATTTCGACCCTCATATGGACAGAATTGACCTGCAGACATGGGAGGGGCTGACCTCCGTGGCACAGTTGGAGATCACGTCCATCGCCAGTGGCGCAGTGTTGCGCTACGGATCAGAAGAGCTGCATCTTCACACCACACAAGACCACTCGCTGACCCTGAACGATTTCCTGCGCCGCGACCTTTTGGGGCTGTTTCGCCCCCAGCCAGAAGTGGAGGCGCCGGTGATCCTGACCGGCGATGGTCAACTGGTGGGCGGGTCGGGTGAAGACCGACTGAGCGGGCGCGCAGGTGATGACAGCCTCTATGGTCAGGCCGGCGACGACTACCTCTTGGGTGCGGATGGCGACGATGCACTCTGGGGGGCTGAGGGACACGACACGCTCCTGGGTGGCGACGGCAGCGATGTTCTCTATGGAGAGGACGGCCATGACAGCATCGACGGGGGCAATGGTCACGAACAGATCTATGGCGGCGCGGGCGACGACAGCTTGTCCGGCGGCACCGGTGCCGACAGCCTCTATGGCGGCGCGGGCAATGACACCATGTTTGGCAACACCGCGCTCGACACCATCTATGGCGAAGGTGGCGATGATTACATTTCCTCCGGCGATGGTATCGATTACGTCGACGGCGGTGCTGGTAATGACACCATCTTTGGCCGCTCCGGCTGGGACAGCTTGTTTGGTGGCGATGGCAACGACAGCATCATTGGCAGTGCTGGCGACGATTTGCTGAACGGTGGCGAGGGCAATGACTGGATTTCAGCGGGTTCCGCCTGGGATGTGGCCTTTGGCAACAACGGAAATGACACGCTTTATGGCAACTTCGGCTCCGATGTCTTGTCCGGCGGCGCTGGTGAAGACATGCTTTATGGCGGCACCGGAGATGACACCCTGCGCGGCGGCACTGGCAACGATACGCTTTTAGGAAATCAGGGGGTCGATGAGCTCAAAGGCGGCGCGGGCAACGATCTGCTGCGCGGCGGTACTCTGCGCGACACGTTCATCTTTGAGACCGGACACGACCGGGATGAGATCGAGGATTTCGAAGTCTACCGTGATCGGTTGCATCTCTCCTCGGAACTGGTTGACGGGCTGACCGAAGGGCAGGAGATTCTGGATACGTTTGCCAGCATCTCCGGTGGCGTGGTGGTGTTTGATTTTGGCGCGGGCGACCAGATCACCTTCTCCAACCTCTCAAGCCTGACCGGGCTGGAAGACAATATTTTCACCTACTGAGATCAGGTTGGAGCGCCCTCAGCGTCCGCGCCGGAACAGGTTGCCAATGGTCTGAAACACCAGATCAAAATCGTAACACATATTCTGGTGCCGTTGATAAATCAGATCCAGCCGCGCCTTTGCGGGCACGCAGATGCGGGAGTAGGTCGCGTGGGTCTCCTCCCGCGTGGCGCAGCGCTCCAACAGCATCGCCTCATGTCTGTGGTAGGCAATCGACGCCAGCCCGGTCACGCCAGGGCGCGATTTCAGCACCTCTGCGTAGATCTCGGGGTGGGCTTCGACATATTGTCGAAGCGGCGGGCGCGGGCCCACAAAGGACAGATCCCCCTTGAGGATGTTCCAGAGCTGCGGGAACTCATCCAGCCGCTTTGAGCGCAGCCAGGCGCCGGTCTTGGTGACACGGGCAGCCTTATCGCCGCCCGACACACCGCTATCCTCATCGGCAAGGGTCATGGTGCGCAATTTCCAGAGTCTAAATGGGCGATTTATGCCCTTCATCCGCTCTGCCACATAGAACACCGGGCGGCCTTCTTTCCACAGCAACCACAAAAGTAGTCCCAAAAGGATCGGGCCAAGGATCACGATCAAAAGCGTCGCGAAGAAGAGATCAAACAGGCGCTTGTCCCATGTCATGGGCGGGAATCTTCCTTCATATATGGCTCTAACAAGGACATTTCAGCCACCATCTGCACCGGATCCGCCACATGCAGCTGCATCTTGGGGGCCAAGAACCCGCTCAGGCGTCCAAGGTCAAGCGCCACCTCTGCAATCGCCGCATCCGGCGCCGGCACTGTGGCAAAATCCCGCCCTGCTGCCTGCAACAACGCGCCCATCTCGATCGGGCCGGGCTGGGCGATATTAAGCACGCCGGGCAGTTTGGGCGCGGCCATCAGGGCCGCTATCACATCGGCCAGCGTTAGCACCCCGATGTAGCTGCGCCGGGGTGTGCGCCCATCTTTGAATTGATCCAAGCGAAACCCGGGTTTCCAGCCGCCGAGGATCACATCGAATCCGGCTATGTTGCCAATCCGGAGCACCGAGACCTCCACCCCCAGCTCTGCCGCCAATGCGCGGGCCTGCGCCTCCATATCGGCCTTGGCTGCACCATAGGGGGTGGCCGGAGACAGAGAGGTATCTTCGCTCAAAGCCCCCTGCCCCGCACCGTACACCGCCGCTGATGAGATCAGCACCACCCGCACGCCAGCCTCGGCCCCCGCCCGCACCGCAGCCTCTGCAAGATGAATATTGAGCGCAAGATCCCCCCCGCGTCCTGGCACAGCTCCGGCGAGACACAGAATTTGCCCTGCCGCACGCGCCGCCTCTCCCAGTGTCTCCGGCTGCGCAAGCGGATCAAACACATGCCAATGCGCGCCGGACTGCGCGCGCCGCGCCTGCCAAAGGGCCGCCTCCGGCCCCCAGCGATACCGCAGCGCGCGCCCGATCCGGCCGGTGGCACCAAGCACAAGCGGGGTCAGCAGGAATGTCACAGACGCGCGGGTCATTGCTCTTGGGTCCTGTTTGCAAGGGGGCAATCATTGACGATACGCCCCCCACCAGTATGGTGCCTGCAACATATTCACAAACACGCCCCGAGCGCCATCGGGACAAGGACTGTATGCTGAAACTCTCGCTTCTGGTCGCGGCCGTCTCCGTCGCTTTTCTCCCTGCCGCCTGCTCCCGCCTGCCCGGCGGAGCCCCTGCCAGCGAGGAGATCCTGAAATCAGCCGCCGATGTGGATGCGGATTTTGCGCTCTATTCGGTCAACCGGGCCTTCCTGCCCACCGTTGCCCATTGGCCGCCAACTGGCAAGCAAGAGACCCTTGGCTGGATCCGGGCCAGTCAGGGCCCAAAGACCCAGATCATCCGCGCTGGCGACCGGCTTTCGATGCAAATCTGGGATAACAACGACAACTCACTGCTGACCTCGATAGCGCAGAAAATGGTGTCGCTGCAGGATGTACGCGTGTCAGCCAATGGTACTATTTTTCTGCCCTATGTAGGTGATGTGAACGTCAATGGGATGACGCCGGAACTGGCCCGCGAAACCCTGCAAAGAGAGCTTGAGACCATCGTGCCCTCAGCCCAGTTGCAATTGAACGTTACCGAGGGGCGCAACAATTCGGTTGATCTGGTGTCTGGCGTCGCCCGTCCTGGCACCTTCCCGATGCCGGATCGCAACTACTCCGTCATGGGGCTGATCGCAGCCGGCGGCGGCATTTCCTCCGGGCTGAACAATCCGCAAATTCGACTGACGCGCGGCGGGCGGCTCTATGGGACATCGGTAGACAGCCTGCTGAACCATCCGCAAAAGGACACGCTGCTGCGCGGCGGCGACCGTGTCTTTGTCGAAGAAGACGAACGCTATTTCCTGTCGTTTGGGGCCACCGGCACCGAGGACCTGCATATCTTCACCAAGGACGACGTCTCGGCGATGGATGCGCTGTCGATCTCCGGCGGGTTTCAGGACAGCAAGGCCGACCCCAAAGGCCTGCTGATCCTGCGGGAATACCCGGCCTCTGCCGTGGCACCGGGGGTGCGGGGACCACGGCAGACCCGGGTGGTCTTCACCCTGGACCTGACCACGGCGGACGGGCTGTTCTCAGCGCGGAACTTCCAGATCAACCCCGGCGATCTGGTCATGGCCACCGAAAGCCCGATCAATGATGCGCTGACGATCTCCAACCTGATCGGCAATATCTTCGGTGTCTTCAGCCGCGCGGGTCTCTAACCCCAACGCCCCACCGCCAGACAGGCGAGACCATCGCCCGTCTGCGCCACGCCTGCGCCATCATAGCTGAGCGGCGTGACGCTGCTGGCGCTGAGCGCAGTGGCGGCGACCATGCGCGGTGCGCTCTCGGTCGAGGTCAGGCTCACCACCGGCGGGGCATCAAACGGCTGTGGAAAGCTCCAGCTGCTGCCGCCCGTGCGCGCCGCCCAGCAGATCTGGGTGCCATCCGCCAGCCGCAGCCAGTCGCCATCCCCAGTGCTGCCTTGCTCCAGCACCGCCCCCGTGGGCACGCCACCGGACAGGGCCACCATCCCCAAAAGATTGCCCGGCCCGTAGCCCCAATCTGCCCGCATCAGCCGCCCGGTGGTGGTATCGCTGGCAGAGGCTTGCACCGCTGCACCGCTCAAATGGCCGCTGGCCGGATCGGCGCGCAGGGCTTCGGTCCAAGTGCTGCCGTCAGGGCTCACTTTTAGCGAAAAGGATGTATCGCCCGCCAGCCCCATCTCTGCATGGCCACTCCAGCCGGACTGGAACAACAGGCTTGCAGTGTCGCTGGCGTTGGCCTTGTTGATCTTCAACTGATGGCTTGCGCCAGCATGGGTCAACAGCGTGGCAGGGCCAGACACCGCAAGCGGATTCTGCGCATCCGGGCTAGTGCCCACACCGAGCCGGTCGCGCACCTCTGCGTCCACGCCGCTCCAACTGCCTCCCTGACGCACCACCAGCTCAGCACGATCACGGACCCAGGCCCGCCAGCCTTCTGCGGCATCAAAGAACAGCCAGGCCCCATCGCTCCAGGCGGCCAACCGTCCCCCCTGCCCGGCCCATGCCGTGTTGGGGCTGGCGCCGATGGCATAGATCTCGCCCGCGCCGGGATCTGCAGGCGGCGTATCGCGCTCCAGCTCTTCGAGCACCAGTTGCACCACGAGATCGAGGCGGTGCAACGCGTCATTATGGGTCACATGTTTCTGCGCCTGCGCTGGCATCAGATAGGGCAGATCAAGACGGTCGGAACGCTGGGGAGACGTCGGAGGCATAGCGGCTGGGCCCTTCGGTTACTGGCAATCTGCCGCCATCCTGCCCGATGCGGCTGAAAACAGCGCCAAGAGGGCGCGCGCCTCGTTAACCGGAGCGTTGTCCGAGCTCTGCCGAACGCAAAACGGGCCCCAGCAAAGCAGGAGCCCGTTTAAAACTATCCTCACACCGGATGCGGCCGCATCGTCACGCGACCAAAATCCGGGCCGGAATTAGTTGGTGGTGGTTGTGGTGGTATCTTCGTCGTCGTTCACGACCACGCCAACCACAACTGCTGCGGCAACAGCGGCTGCTGCAATGCCTGCGGCACCCAGACCGCCGACGCCCAGACCGAGGCCTGCACCGGCACCTGCGCCAGCACCTGCGCCCGCTGCTGCACCAGCACCGGCGCCACCGGCACCGCCGCCACCTGCGGCTGCTGCACCCTGCTGCTGTGCCATTGCGCCGCTTGCGGCCATTACTGCGATTGCAGAAACTGCGAGAAACTTCTTCATAATGTAAAACTCCTGTGGAGACTTAGGATCCTTGGAAGCACTCTATGAGAGGGCCCCGTGTATTTCAACGTCCCCCATATCAGCTAGATCCTTACATTTCAGTTTTTATTTCGCCGTTGCCGAAAAAACGCGCGCGCTTTTGCCAATTCAGATCAATCCACCACCTGACGTGTGCGAATATAGCCAATACTTGGCCCCGCCCATTGCCGGGACTGCCGCACCCGTCCCCCTCGCGCATCAATCCAGTAGTCGTTGACCACCTCGCCCCCCGAATCATCGCTGCACCGTTCCTGCAGATATCGGGTCGGATAGCTCCGCCCCACGATGTCCAGAGCAACGGTCCCCCGATCATGCAAATCACAGGCCAGCCGAACGCGATAGGAACCGCTGTCATCACCGCGGAACTCATAGAGCCGCGCCCCGCCGGAGGCCGGTCCCATGGCCCCCTGCCCGTCTGCAGGCACCGCCGCGGACAGCATCCCGCCCCGCAGTCCCCGGGTCGAGATCAACATGCCATCGCGGAACCCAAAGCTGATGTTGTCCACCGTACGCCATAGCTCAATTCGGCCCGGCAAATCGTCGCTGCGGGCCAACTGCAGGGTAACGTAATCGCGCAGCTCTTCCGTCTCGATCACCACTTCGATATGCGGATCCTCGATGGTGTCCAGCAGCGCCCGCGTCAGGGTTGGCGGCTGTGGCTTGCTGCCGCCCCCGAACCGCTGCTTGATCTGATCACGGATCACCCCCCCCACCTCAAGCTCCAGCGGTGTGTCATCTGGACCCTGCGCGCAGGCTCCAAGCATGGCGCATAGGCCAAGGGCATAAATCAGATGTCTCATTCCCAGAACCTCGCGCGCTGTTCTTCGAGGCTCTTGCGATGGGTCACGCGGACCTGTTCGTAAAGCCGCCCCGGGACGCTCACACGTTGGCCACCGTCACGCTGTACCGGCCGAATCGTCAGCCCGTAGGCATTGCGCGACGGTTTGCCCAGCAACCAGTTCAGCGGAATGCTCAGCCGGATGCCCTTGTCAAAGGAGCCCTCGCCATAATCCTCGGCCGAGACATCCGTTAGCGTGAAGAACCCACCAAGCTTCCAGCCATTGTTGAAGGTGCGCGTCAGCGACACCGTGGTGCCGATATCCCCGGCCAGATAACGGCCCGCATCCACCTGCAGCAGGTAGTTCTTCGGCAGTTCAAGATAGGCCGAGGCATGTCCGGTCAGCACGTCGTAATCGCGAAAGCCGAACTGCTGGTCAAAATCGCGCTGTCGCACGTAATTCAACTCAGCGCCGAGCCCCAGACGACTGTCCACCGGCTTCCACAACAGCTCGCCCGAGAGGCCGCCGTACATGCTCTCGAAATAGCCCACCGTTGCCCGGGCATAGAGGTTGCGCCCCGGCCTCCAGCGCCGCTCCACGTAGAGCTGTTCGAGCGTGGTGTCGGCCTGTGCGAATTCGCGCTGATTGGTGCGCACCTGCGGCAGCCTCGACGACCCCGCGCGGCCATCAGCCACATTGCCCCAGATCCGCTGTCGGATTGCGCCTGCCAGTTTCCAACCCGGTGCCGGGCTATAGCTGGCCTTGAGATCGACACCGAAGTCGATCCGGAACGGCACAGAAGGGTCAAAGTAAGACGGCGATGTATAGGGGACGAATGAATAGGAGAAGGCGGGATAGAGCGCATCGGAGACCAGCGCATCCTCTGCCGCCGCTCCAGAATCCTGCACCGTGGCCACCGCCCAGATCGCATCCGGGGCCTCGGGTGAAAACTCCAGCGCCTCCAGATCGGAGCGGCGCAGCACCACAGCCGACAGCCCCAGCCCGCCGCTTGTGGGCACAATGCGGAAGGTCTCGACCGAAGGTGGCAAGCTTTGCGCCATGGCCCGCGCCGCACGGCCCACCGCCAATGCCTGCGATTGATAGCGGGTGTTGCGAATACGCGCCTCAGCCATGGTGCCGCGCAGGGTCACGCTCTCCAGAATGAGCCCATCCTGTCGCAGCGATTGCGCCAGCAGATCACGCGTTTTGAGCTTTGCGCTGTCACTGTCCGCCCAAGCCGTGGTCCAGAGCGCCTCATCCTGAGCCCAGGTGCTGCGTGGAACCACCGGCGACGGCGCTAGCACCTGCATCTTGGTCGCGGGATGGCGCGGGTTCATCTGGATCTGTGCCGAAATGCCAAATTCGGACCCATAGAGATAATAGGCCCCTAGACGCAGCTGCCGGCTGGCCTGATACTCGACCCCAAAGTTGAAATCCGACTTGCGTTCAAAGACGTTGGATTGCTGGGTCTCCTGCGTATAGGCGTCGGTGGAATACTCAGCCTTGACACCCCAGCGTCCATGTCGCCACTCTACGCCCGCAAATGGTGCGACATCACCGCGGAACCAGCGGTCCACGCCCAGCTGACCGCCGGTCTCGCCCGATGTAAAACCAGAGCGATTGCCAAGTGTCGCCACTGCTCCGCTGGAGCCCAGACGCCCCCAGCCCAGACCGGCAGACAGTTTAAATTGCCCCGGCAGCGCCTCGGGCGCGAAGGTCTTGGTGGCGACGATATACTCGCCACTATAAATCCCGGTGCCAGCCAGATCCTGAAGCCCCACAGCCACCGCAGGGCGATAGCGCCCTTCCTGCCAAAGACGGAAGCGCACATCAAAGTTGCGATCATAGAAATCGCCAAAGTTGAACAGATTGCGGTCTTGCGTCTCGGTGTAACGAAAGGCCACAGACACCCACGGCAGGGCCTGCGCCTGCAGGTTCATTCGGGTGATACCGCCAAAGCTGCTGACCGAGGCCGCAAATTGCGCGTCCGGCATCATCTCGGCACTGGGCATGTCGATCATGCCGGGATTGCCATAAAAGTTCAGGCTTGGCGTCTCGGGCCAGGCAAACCCGCGCGGCGCGGCGTCTTCGGCCAGCAGGGCCTGTGGCAGCCCGGAAAGCACCGTGCCCAAAAATGTGCCCAAAAGCAGAGCCACCGTTCTGCACGAGCGTTCTGCACTCAGGCCAGGTCTCGGGCCGGACAGGGGCGGGGTCGGGAAAGTCACGCGCGGCAATCCTTGCTTAGTCTTATCGTTGTTGTCGTGCTCCCACTGCCGGGCGACGCAGCGTCGACGGGCAGGAGAGTTCACCTGTTGCCTTGCTTACTGCCCTACCCTTTGACGCCGATCAACGGTCAAAGCCGGTTTGTTGTGGTCTGTGGCACTCAGGACGTTTTCCGATGCAGGTCGGATTGCACATAGCCTTCGACCCACCGCAGGATGACCTGACGTGCGCCCTCTTCATCCCCGACGGCCACCGCCTGACGCAGCGCGCGCAAGAATGCCGCCACCTCGATTTCCGACAGCGTCGCCTCGCGGGCACAGAAGATCTTGGGGTGAGCTGTGTGGATCAGTTCGGTGGACAGCGTCAGTTCCTCTTCCAGCTTCTCCCCCGGGCGCAGGCCGATAATGTCGATGGCAATATCGCCCTCCGGATGATCCGCATCACGCACGCTGTATCCCGCGCTCTCGATCACCTGCCGGGCCAGCTGCAGGATCGACACCGGCTCGCCCATGTCGAGGACAAAGACCTCGCCCCCGCCAGCCTCGGCTCCGGCCTGCAACACGAGTTGCACCGCTTCGCGGATGGTCATGAAATAGCGTTTGACCCGCGGATCGGTCACGGTGATCGGGCCGCCACGGCTGATCTGTTCCTGAAACAGCGGAATGACCGAGCCCGAAGACCCGAGGACATTGCCGAACCGCACCATGGTGAACACCGTCTTTGCCCCCGGGCTGTGCGCAAGGGTGCGGGTGGCCATGTCCTGGATGATCAGCTCTGCCATGCGTTTGGAGGCCCCCATCACATTGGTCGGGCGCACCGCCTTGTCAGAGGAGATCAGGATAAAACGCTCCACCCCGAATTCCGCCGCCGCCCGTGCCAGCGTCTGGGTGCCAAAGACATTGTTGGCCAGCCCCGGCAGCGGGTTTGCCTCCACTAGGGGGACATGTTTATAGGCCGCCGCATGCAGCACCACCTGCACCCCGTGACGCTCCAGCACCCGGCGCACCTGACGGGGATCGGTGACCGACCCCAGCACCGGCACCAGCTCGATATCGGTGCCGCTCACCCGCTGCGACAGTTCCTGATGGATGGTGTAAAGCGCCAGTTCCGACAGCTCGTACAGCACCAGCTTGGTCGGATGGCAGGCGAGGATTTGCCGGCTGAGCTCAGAGCCGATCGAGCCACCGGCCCCAGAGACCAGCACCACTCGGCCCGCATAGGACTCCGCACAGCCCAGAAGCGACACATCGCAAGCATCGCGGCTGAGAAAGCTTTGCGGGGGCACCGGCGTCAGCTTGTCGACCAGCGCCTCTTCTCCGATGAGCTGAGCAAAGGAGGGCAGGGCCTGCACTTCCAGCCCCAACGCCTGCAACCGCTGAATGATCTGCGCCTGTTTCGGCTGACTGTGCGATGGCATCGCCAGCAGCACCCGTTTGACATTGCGGGCCTTCACCATCTCGGAAATGCGGGAGGGCGCATAAACCGGCAATCCCATCAGGGTCAGCCCCTGCAGGGATTTGTTGTCATCCACGAAGGCCACCGGATCGATTCCCTCATGAGAGCGCAGCGCCTGCGCCAGCTGGGTTCCGGTATTGCCCGCGCCATAGATCAGCACCCGTGCCCGAGGCCGTGCCCGGCGATAGAGGGCCAGAACCACCTGCAGCATCAGAGCGCGGGTGCCCACCATCAGCAGCAGATAGATAAGGCCAAAGACCACATGCACGCCCGATGGGAGCTCTGGCCCAAAGACAGCGCAGAGCGCGGCCTCCGCCGAAGCCACCACGATGGCAAGGACGGCTGTCTGACTGACGGCATGGCGTTCATAGGCAATCAGTTGAACTTTCGGCAGCCCCAGCCAATAGGACACCCCCGCGGCCAACAGCAGGATATAGGGCAACACCGGCAACATTTGCCCCAGCAGCGTCAGCGCAGAAACCGGCATGTCCTGCAGCAAAAAGGCAAACAGCAGTGCCAGCGGAAGCAACAGCAAATCCAGCGCCAGGAAAATCGTCGCCTTGCTCTGACGCGACAGCCGCTCCACGATTTTCAACATGCTTGCCACCTCACTGTCAGCGCTCTCCCTACTGTCACGTTGTTCTATGTAACCTGGGCTGCTCAAAAGGTCTGAACCAAATCCCAAGTGCCCGATGCCCATACTTAGCATCTGAAGTATCACACACCATAGGCTTCCCGCGACTGAACATAAAACTACGATATTTCCCTGCGCCTTGTCGTTAATCTGCACACGCATCGGCAGAGTCACGCCACTGAAGCCCAAGGATGCATCAAAAAAATGCCAACCACCCGCGAGTTTGATCATCTCTCGATCCACCGCACGATAGGTCAACCTTCCTGCCGCATTGTTTCGCGCGCGAAACAATAGGTCAGCACTACTTACCCAATGTTTCGCACGCGAAACAATAGGTCACACATGCTGACCTATATTGCATCCCATTCACAGGCTCTTTCAGGAGCAGCTCACATCACATGTCAGAGCCTCAAAATGCAGAGACGCGCCCCCGAAGGGACGCGCCTGACAAGTCGAAATCTCAGAGAAATGCGGGCTCAGCGGGTCGCGAGCCAGGCCTTCAAATCCGCCATCAGATCCGGCGTCACCCCGTCACCGCTCAACTCGATCTTCTGAGCCTCTTCCGCAAAGGCAAGCCGCACACCAGGCGCGGCTTGCAGGTTGACCCGCTGCCCTGAGACAACAGGAGTGCTGCGCGGCGGAGCAGGAGGGGTAGGAGCGGTCAACACAGCAGACGGAGCAGCAGGCGGGGGAGAAGAGGGGGGTAAATCAGGCTCTAATACGCGCGGTAGGCTCCCATTCCAGGCCTCCAGATGCATTTGCAAAACGTAGATTTCCTCGGCCCCGTCTTTGCAGTGAGAAGTCCGCAGGTTTTCGGCCAGCTCCTCGCCGAGCTGTGGGTTTTCTTCGATCCTGCGGGCCAGCCCCAGGCCCAGCTTTTCAGGAATGGCGGTGGGGTAGCGCAGCACCTCGTCCAGCGCTTCGACCAGGGTGACAAAGCTGGCGATTTTTGACCGCTTGGCGCGGGGCACGTTCTGGAACAAGCCCAGCAACGCCTTGCGCTGGTCTGGATAGATGCCCTCGGCCAGCGCCCGCATGGCGATGCGCGCGCGTTCATAATGGCTGAGATTGACCCGGATCTCGTTTTCCTCGACCATCGCCAGATAGGCATCGGCGGCGCTGTCGGGGCGCACCACCAGCGCCTTCACGCTGGCGAATTTAGAGTCTAAAGTCTCTTCATAGAGTCTGCGCAACGCGGTCAGACGACGCCAGCCGGAGATCAGCCCATGGGTCTTGCCCCCAGCCGCGCCGTCCCGTTTGACCACTTCGATCGGCGTCTGCTGGCCGCGGGCGCGGATCGAGTCCATCAGCGCCCGCATGTCCTCCTCGTCCTGCACGATGCGGTCGCGCACCAGATAGGTCTCGTCCACCGCTGCCAGCGGCAGCTCCTCGATCATCAGCCCCTTGGCACGGGCGTTTTCCAGCACGCCGGACAACTCCTCCAGCGCCGCGGCGGCAGAGGTGTCCGAGGCCACCTGGGCGATCGGCGCCGCGCCCACCGATAGCGGACCGGGCGAAAGGGCAGGGCCCGTCTCACTGGCGCTCAGATAGGTGGGCTGGGCCGGGGTCAGCCGTTTGCGTTTTGCCATTCTCGTCGTCCTTCCTCATGGGCCACGACCGGGGCGAGGCGCCTCCAGTATCGCAGCCGCATCCTAACCCGGCCTCAGGAGGCCGCGCGCTCCGCCTGCAACGCCAGTTCCTCGCGCCGCCAGACGCCGTTGAGCAGCCGTTTGAAGGCAGCATAAGTCTCATCAAACGTCTCACGCCCGCGGGCATAGGTCTCGCGGTTGAAGTCGCGGTAATCCGCCTCGTAGATGCCATTGACCTGCTCGCCGGCCTGACCGATCAGCGCGGTGTAATCCTGCCGGTGCGGCGACAGGGTCGGGCCCATATAGGCCTGCACCAGCCCCGCCAGCTCGCCCTGCTGGGCGCCGTCATAGCGGGTGATCACGGCGCGCACCGCATCCCATTCAAAGCCGATCTCGGGTCGGCCAAGGGCACGGGCAGCGAGGTTCTCCCCCTCCTCGATCGAGGCGAAGGTGGAATGTAGCATGTCAAAGAACCGGCCCGTGGAATCGAATTCCAGGAAGGACGCCCCCATCGGCACCAGCAGGATATCGGCCGCCGAAAGCCCGTTGATGGTCAGGTAGCCAAGAGCCGGCGGCGTGTCGATAAAGACCACATCGTATTGATCCAGTACCCCGTCTGCCTCCAGCCGGTCGGTGAGCGCATCCCACAATTTCCACGAGCGTGCCGCCATGCGCCAGACCGGGATCTGGAACTCCGCCCAATAGAGGTTCAGCTGGGCGCCGATGAGATCGATGTTGGGCCAGTGGGTCGGCTGGATCACATCCGCCGCCGTCATCTCCATGGCAGCGGTCAGGCTTTCGTCCAGCGGCTGCGGTGCGTCGCCGCGATCAAGACGGCGCTGGTTTTCCAGCCGCAGATGTTCGCCGTAGTGGCGGGCCAGCAGCGGAAAGGCGGTCTTCCATTCGTCTTCGACCTTGCCGCCAAAGATCGAGGTCATGGAGCCTTGAGAATCCAGATCCACCACCAGCACCTTGTAGCCGTCCAGCGCTGCCGACATCGCCAGATGCGCCGCGGTCGAGGTCTTGCCGACGCCGCCCTTGAAGTTGGCCACGGCGACGAGTTTTGCCGGCAAGCCTTCGGGGCGGTAGGGCAGGTAGTTCTTGGCCTTGGACCCTTGCGCAGCAAAAAAGGCACGCAGCCGCAACACCTCGTCGAGGGTGAACCACTTGGCGCCACCCTCGGTTTCGGACCGGCCCTGCGGCAGCTCCGGGTTGGCTTTCAGCACCCTGCGGAAATGGGCCTGCGCCACCGGGATCAGGTAGCGGGTGATCTCCCAGGTGGAGAACAGGCGCAGGGATTTGGCGCCTTCTTCATTGAGACCCCGGCTGGCCAGATCGGCGCGACCGCGGGTGCAGCCTTCGGCGATCTCGGCAAAGCGCGCGGTGTCGGTCGGCTGGTCCAGATCTGCCATCGCAGCGTCGGGATCAATGTTGAAATAGGGCGGCAGGGCGCTGCCTGCCTTGCTGTGGATATCTTTGGCCATCCTGCCTTTGCCTCATGCTGGAAGGAAGCGGCTTGTCCTGCCCGGTTCTCCTTCCGAGCTTGGGCACTGCCGCCTCATGTATCGCCTTTTCCTCAAGATAGCAGAAAAGGCGGCAGGTGGAAGCATTATGATGACATGGCTGTATTTTTCTAAGCAAATCCGTGTCTTGCGACGAGCCGTGGCGGCGGATTCTCGGCACATTTGGCAGGCCTGAAAAAAACCTAGCTTGTTATTAATGTGTTATTTCTAGTTAAGGCAGGACATGGCGTTCTGCAAAGCCCTTTTTTCATTGGCTCATGGCATGATTTTGACGGATTACGCGACTCTGAAACCCCGATAAAGCGACTCCGAACCCCCGACGTGCTGACTCTGAACCCCCGTTGTGCGGGGCTGTGGATAACCATAGGGTGGGTGTAATCAAAACCACGAACCCGAATCCGGTGATACAGCGGATCGACAACCGTGGAACAGGCAGAGCAGTGAGACCGATATCATGACCAGCGCGGTGAGCGAGACCGGGGGCTATCCGCCGGAGGGGCAGGGGGCCTATTTCCTCTGTGATATCTTTGATGCGATGCCCAAGAACGACCTCGCCTCGATGGAGCACCCGCTGTTCAGCCTGGGCACACGGCCCGACCGGCGCATCCTGAATTACGAACACAATGGGGCCGAGATTACCGTGACCCCTTCGGTCAAGGGGTTGGCGACGATCCACGACAAGGACATCCTGATCTTCTGTGTCAGCCAGCTGATGGCGGCGCTGAACGCGGGGCGTCAGGTGAGCCGCACCCTGCATCTGACCGCGCATGATCTCCTGGTGGCCTGCAACCGGGAGACCTCGGGCGATGCTTATCGCCGCCTGCGCGAGGCGTTTGAGCGGCTGGCGGGCACCCGCATCACCACCAATATCACCACCGGCGGGCAG
This sequence comes from Tritonibacter sp. SIMBA_163, assembly GCF_046535935.1. Taxonomy (NCBI): domain Bacteria; kingdom Pseudomonadati; phylum Pseudomonadota; class Alphaproteobacteria; order Rhodobacterales; family Paracoccaceae; genus Tritonibacter; species Tritonibacter sp. SIMBA_163. The sequence goes on along the minus strand of NZ_JAWJBP010000021.1, from coordinate 21,857 downwards.
GAGGTCACCTCGGGCTTTGGCCTGATCGACAGCTGGGAGATCGTGCGCAAGGCGCGTGGTGGTCGCATGGTCTCGGTGGCGGTGACGCTCTCGGACTGGCTCTACCGGGCGGTGCTGTCGAAATCGGTGCTGACGCTGAGCCGGGAGTATTTCCGCCTGCGCAAACCCCTGGAGCGGCGAATCTACGAGCTGGCGCGCAAGCACTGTGGCCGTCAGGACAGTTGGCAGATTTCGGTGGAAACCCTGCTGAAGAAATCCGGCTCCGCCAGTCCGCGCCGGGTGTTCCGCAAGATGATCCGCGACATGATCGCGGCCCAGCCGCTGCCGGATTACAAGATGACGGAGCTGGAGGGCGACATCATCCGCTTTGCCCAAAAGGCGGCCGTGGTCGAGGGCCCGCCGCCTGTGGTGTCGGAGGCCGCTCGCGACGAGGCCCGCCGCCTGATCCCCGGTGTCGATGTGCATGGGCTGGAGGCCGACTGGCGCGCGGTCTGGGCCAAATCCGGCGGCCCGCGCCTGCGCAAACCCGATGCGGCGTTTCTGGGCTGGGTGAGGAAACGGACGGGCTGATATGCCGCTTTGATAATGAATTTGACTGGCTGCCTTGTGAAGACGGGTGCGGTTGACTACCACATAAAGGACGCTACTCGCGTCGCTTGAGATTAATGTTGTCATGAATATTATTCCCGTTCTTCTCTGTGGTGGCTCCGGAACCCGGCTCTGGCCGTTGTCGCGCAAGAGCTACCCCAAGCAATTCGTGCCCTTGATGGGCAAAGAAACCTTGTTTCAGTCTTCGGCCAGACGGATGTCGGGGACCGGAAACGGGTTTGCTTTTGGCGCGCCGATGGTGCTGACCAATTCCGATTTCCGCTTTATCGTTGCGGAACAGCTACAGGCCGCAGGCATCGATCCCGGCGCGATTTTGATCGAGCCCGACGGCCGCAATACGGCGCCGGCTGTGCTGGCCGCAGCGCTTCGGGCGCAAGCGCAGGATCCAGAGGCAGTGCTCTTGGTGGCCCCTTCGGATCATGTGGTGCCCGATATCGAGGCCTTTTACGCCGCTGTTGCGCGCGGGCTTGCGGCGATCGCCGAAGAGCAGATGGTGACCTTTGGCATCACCCCAACCCATGCGGAAACCGCCTATGGGTATCTTGAACTTTCAAAGGCGCCTGATACCGCGGGTACCCCGGTGGCGCTGAAGCAGTTTGTGGAAAAACCCGATGCCGCCCGCGCAGCCGAGATGCTGGCGGCGGGCAATTTCAAATGGAATGCGGGGATCTTCCTGTTCCGAGCCGCCGATATCATCGCGGCCTTCAAGGCTCATGCGCCTGAATTGATGGAGCCTGTCGCGGCAGCGCTTGATGAGGCAGAGGTGGACCTTGGGTTTTTGCGGCTGGCGCCCGAACCGTGGGGACGGGCGGCGGACATCTCTATCGACTACGCGGTGATGGAGAAGGCCAAGAACCTCTCCGTGGTGCCCTTTGATGCGGCCTGGTCTGATCTGGGCGGCTGGGATGCGGTTTGGCGCGAGGCCGGACCGGATGACAATGGCGTCGTGGTCAGCGGTGCGGCGACGGCGATCGAATGTTCCGACACGCTGCTCCGTTCGGACAGCGACCGGCTGGAGGTGGTCGGCATCGGCCTTGAGGGCATCATGGCGGTGGCGATGAATGACGCGGTGCTGGTGGCGGATAAATCCCGCGCTCAGGATGTGAAGCTGGCGGTGCAGGTGCTGAAAGACAAAGGCGCGGCGCAGGCGACCGATTTTCCCAAAGTCCACCGCCCCTGGGGGTGGTTTGAAAGCCTAGTGGTCGGAGATCGTTTTCAGGTCAAACGCATTATGGTCCATCCCGGAGCCTCCCTCAGCCTGCAAAGCCATGTCCACCGCTCCGAGCATTGGGTCGTGGTGGAGGGTACCGCGCGGGTGAGCGTGGATGGCGAGATGAAACTAATGACTGAGAATGAGAGCGTCTACATTCCACTGGGGGCGGTCCATCGGCTGGAAAACCCCGGAAAAATGCCGATGGTCTTGATCGAGGTACAAACCGGGGCCTATGTGGGGGAAGATGACATCATCCGCTACGAGGATGTTTATGCCCGAGGTGAACTATGAAAATCGCGATTGCAGGTCTTGGCTATGTCGGCCTGTCCAATGCCGTTCTGCTGGCTCAGAAAAACGAGGTTGTCGCCACCGACATCTCTGAAAACCGGGTGGAGATGGTCAACGCTCGGCAATGTCCGATTGTCGATCCTGAGCTTGAAGAGTTCCTATCTAGCCGCGATCTAAACCTCACCGCGACCATGGATGCGGCGGCCTACAAGGGCGCAGATTACGTGATAGTGGCGACGCCGACGAATTACGACCCTCGGCACAACTCCTTTGACACTTCCAGCGTCGAAGCGGTGATCGCGGCAGTCATGGCCGTCAATACCACCGCCACCATCGTCATCAAATCAACGATCCCGGTGGGGTTTGTCATGGATGTGCGAGCGCGGTTGGAGACCGATCAAGTGATCTTTTCCCCCGAGTTCCTGCGCGAGGGGCGTGCGCTTTATGACAACCTGCATCCCAGCCGGATCATCGTTGGAGAGCGCTCGGAGCGTGCCCGTATCTTTGCGGATCTTCTGCTGGGCGGTGCTGATGAGGACGAGGTGGAAACCCTCTTCACCGATCCAAGCGAAGCCGAGGCGGTGAAGCTTTTTGCCAATACCTATCTCGCGATGCGGGTGGCGTTTTTTAATGAACTGGATTCTTACGCCATGGCCGGGGGTATGGACACCCGCCAGATCATCGAGGGGCTAAGCCTCGATCCGCGCATCGGCGGCCACTACAACAATCCTTCCTTTGGCTATGGTGGCTACTGCCTGCCCAAGGACACCAAACAACTTCTGGCCAATTACGATCAGGTGCCGCAAAACCTGATCCGGGCGATCGTTGACGCCAACCGCACCCGCAAGGATTACCTGAGCGATCAGATCTTGATGAAAGGTCCCAAGGTGGTCGGCATCCATCGGCTGGTGATGAAGGCGGGATCGGACAATTTCCGCCAGTCCTCCATTCAGGGCATCATGAAACGCCTCAAGGCCAAAGGTGTCGAGGTGATCGTCTATGAGCCGGTGTTGACGGAAGATCACTTCTTCCATAGCCGGGTCATCCGCGACCTTGACGCCTTTAAGGCCGAGGCAGATCTGATCGTGGCAAACCGGATGAGCGAAGAGATCCGCGATGTCTCTGACAAGGTCTTTACGCGCGATCTGTTCGAGGCGGATTAAGAAAGACGAAATCATGCAAACCGTTCTTGTAACCGGCTCGGCCGGCTTCATTGGCTTTCACCTCAGTAAACTGCTGTTGGAACATGGGGCACATGTCATCGGGGTGGATGCACTCAGCGATTATTACGATGTCTCGCTGAAAGAACGGCGTCATGCGATGCTGGCTGATGCCGCGGGGCAGGGTCCGGGCCGCTTTACGCCGGTCATTGGCCGGATTGAAACACCAGAGTTATTGGCGGATTTGTTTTCCTCCCATAATCCAGATTATGTTATACATCTGGCGGCTCAAGCTGGCGTGCGCCACTCCATCGAGAACCCGCGTTCCTATCTGGAAAGCAACCTCATGGGGACGTTTGAGCTGTTGGAGGCTGCCCGCACGCATCCCCCCAAGCATATGCTGCTTGCCTCGACCTCCTCGGCTTATGGCGCAAATACGGATATGCCATACCAAGAGACCCAGAAGGCTGATCACCAGATGTCCTTCTATGCGGCGACCAAAAAATCGACCGAGCATATGGCGCATTCCTATGCGCATCTCTTCGATCTGCCGATTACGATGTTCCGGTTCTTTACCGTCTACGGTCCTTGGGGCCGACCGGACATGGCCTTGTTCAAATTCACCAAGGCGATCCTCGAAGGCCGTCCTATCGATGTCTATAATCACGGCGACATGCAGCGGGACTTTACCTATGTTGAGGATCTGGTGGAGGCGATCCGGCTTCTGATAACAGCCTGTCCCGAACGCCCCGCTGATGGTCATGTGCCAGAGGGAGACAGCCTGTCACCGGTGGCCCCGTTCCGTGTGGTCAACATCGGCAACTCCAACCCAGTTCAGCTTGGCGATTACATCGGCGCCATCGAGCGTGCCACCGGCATTGCGGCACAGCGTAATCTGATGCCGATGCAGCCGGGCGACATCCAAGCGACCTGGGCCGATATCCAACTCCTGAAGCGGCTCACCGGATATACACCGCAGACCACGATTGAAGAAGGCGTGTCCCGTTTCGTGACGTGGTACCAAGAGTATTATGGTATCAACTCGGGTGAGTAGGTTCTTATCATAACCGGGGTTTCGCCCACACGCTTCCTGTTCCCCCAAGCGTGGCTACCAGCCCAAGGGCGATTTGGCTGAGTGAGCCGCTTGCTGCCAAGGTGCGGAACAATGAGACCATCAGCGTCATGTCTGTTGGCGCGTTGCGTGGCCGGTTTCCAACTCGGGGCAAGATCTTTGAGATAGCGGCGGCAGCAAGCAGTCACTGTCAGAGACGCATTCTGAACCGCTCCGACTTCTAAGCCATTCAGTAGAGCGCGAGCCAGGAGCGTGTCGCGCCACGCTGCCGGAGGCCAAGTTTGGGAACCTCAGTGTCCCAATGGATGGTCTCGGCCCTTTGGGAAACGGGACGGGTATTGGCGGTGTTCAGAGCTGGTTTACGCATAGCTGTCTTCCTTCTCTGCTTCAGGAAAAATTCCACGCAGTTTCCCGGGAAGCGGCCAGGAAAAGCGGGGAAGCATCATAGTTCAGGAAGAAAACCACCGACATGGCGCGTTCCGCGGGCGGGCAAACCAATCTATTGAACGGCTTACAGGGGGCCTTGAAACGTCGGTTTCGGCCCGGAGCCTCAGATTTGTACCACACCCCACGCAGCAAGCTGCAAGGTGACTATACGCTACTGATATTATTAAAATAATGGCGTCCGATAATATTTACGGACTGTCAGAAACTTGGTTTTTCATGAAAAACAACATCTTACGATTTGAGGTCCCGCAGTATGGCCCAGCTGAGCCATACTGCGGGCCGGGCGTGGCCCGCAGTCCAAAAGCTGTTTCGGACAATGCGTGTCATTTGTGATACACGTAAAAAACAAACGTTGGCTGCACTGAGATTATGGCACAGGGATACCAACGCGATTTCCCCAATGACAGGAGGTGCTCGGCCATTGGCTCCCCGGGACTACGTATATGTTCGCCTTGATCCTAAAGAGGGTTGTATCGGAAAATCCTCTGACCATGCCACCATCCGCACTCACACGCAGGCTGCGCGTCTCGACGGGTTTGTCGTGCATAGTCGCTGGGCTGTGAGCGAACGGGTGGGCGCCTCGGTTGCAGCGTCAGGGCGACCAAAATTGCAGCAACTGATCCGCCAGCTCAAACCTGGCGACGCCGTCATCGTGTATACGCTTGACGGGTTTGGGCGCGATTCATCTGACGTCCTGAAGACGATCCGGCACATAGACGAGATGCAGGCCGAAGCGTTTTGCGTGTCCCTTACAAGAGACAGTTTGTGTTCCGATACAAAGTTCATGACGATGATGGAGGCCGTGGCGGCGCTGGAGCGCTTGACGGAGAGCGAGCGTAAACAGGCGAGGGCAACAGGGCGTGGTGTTGCAGGGGGGCGGATCGGACGACCACCCTCGCTGGATGATGCAACACAGGCGGCTGTGCTGACGGACCTTGAGATTGGGATGACCATTTCCGCCGTGGCGCGGCGTTACAACACATCCCATCAGACCATTCTGCGCATACGGGACGCAAGGACGCGGTCCTGATCCTCTTTGTCGCTGAACAGGCCGGGGTTCCGCCACTGTGCCAAGCGAAGATAGGTTCGCACCAGGACAAATGATGGCGAGGCGTATTCCTACGCATCGTAGCGACTTTAGGTTGCGGAGCGACGCACAGCGAGAGCCCCTCTGGAAAGACCAGCAGTCGTGGTTAGGCTGGGTGTGGATCTTTTATGAGACTGCAGGTCCGAACACCCCTACTTTGGTCCAAAATTCACGAGGAAAACGAGCCTTCAGCCGGCCAACGAGACGCGGCTGAGCGCTTCAAATACTCGCCTACGCTACGTTTGGGAATTGCATCGGGAAACGATAGCGGACTCATATCCTAGATGTGATCCTCCACGCATATATCGAGGAGTTGGTGACATCATTCCCGAGGGCATCCAACTTGCAGATCAGCTACGGAATACTGCAGTGATCACAAACTGGGCAGTGCTGGTTGAAACCTGCCTGTGACGCGTTTTATGAGAAGTCTCGCCGGACCAAATGGGTCCGTCATCCTCAGGAGGGTCCACGATGACCGAAAGCCACCCAGCCGGTGAACGTATTTGCGTGATCGGCCTTGGTTATGTGGGGCTTCCACTGGCCGTCGAATTCGCAAAATACCGCCCGGTTGTTGGGTTTGATATCGACGAAAGCCGCATCGCAGAGCTGCGCCGCGGGGAGGATCGTACCCTTGAGATTGATCGGACAGAGCTTGAAGCCGCGCATCACCTCACCCTGAGTGCTGACATTGCGGATATCAGCGACGCGACAATCTACATTGTCACCGTTCCCACACCCATAGATGCGACCCGGCGCCCTGACCTGAGGCCACTTCTGTCCGCGACCCGAACCGTCGGCCAGGTGCTGAAACCCGGTGACACCGTGATCTATGAGTCCACCGTCTACCCTGGTGCAACGGAAGAAGACTGCGTCCCTCTCCTCGAAGACATATCCGGACTGCGCTTCAATACTGATTTTGGCGTTGGCTACAGCCCCGAGCGGATCAATCCGGGCGACAAGCAACGGCGCTTGCCCGATATCGTCAAAATCACCTCCGGATCGTCGCCCTCCACGGCGCAGAAAGTTGATGCGCTCTATCGAGGTATCGTAACCGCTGGCACATATCAGGCAGAAAGCATCCGAGTGGCCGAGGCCGCCAAGGTCATCGAAAACAGCCAGCGTGATATCAACATCGCCCTCATCAACGAATTGGCCATGATCTTCAACAGGATGGGGCTGGATACCGAGGCCGTTCTGAAAGCGGCCGGCACCAAGTGGAACTTTCTCAACTTCCGCCCCGGTCTTGTTGGGGGGCACTGTATCGGCGTCGATCCTTACTACCTAACGCACAAGGCCCAAGAGCTGGGCTATCACCCGGAGATGCTCTTGTCGGGACGCAGGCTCAATGACGGGATGGGGGATTACATCGCGCAGCGGATGATTAAGGCCATGCTCCAGCGCCGCATGCCTGTCGTGGATACACGGGTCCTGATCATGGGGCTGACATTCAAAGAGAACTGTCCTGATCTGCGCAATACGAGAGTGATCGACGTGATCGAAGGGCTACGGGAGTTCGGAGTCACAGTTGATGTGTATGATCCGCATGCCGATCCGGATCTCGCGCGTTCAGAATACGGTCTTGAGCTGACGCCTGCCCCGGAGCAGGGCGTTTATGATGGTGTGATCCTTGCCGTCGCGCATCAGGAATTTCGCGAGATGGGCGCCGCCACGATCCGCGCGTTCGGAAAGCCCGCTGCGCTGCTATACGATCTGAAGTATCTGCTACCCGCAGAGGAAGCCGATCTGAGACTGTAGCCTACCAGGAGCAGCGCTGACTGACCTGCTTCGGGGGCTGACGATCCAACATGGCACGCAGTTAACGCCGTGACTGCATTGCCTGCGACACCTGTGATCGGTTGCGGTGGGCGGTTACCTCATCACAAGCTTTATCCGTTAGCTTGCAGTTCTTAGGCTCTTCGGGCGGGGCGCCGAAGCGGCTAGGTGTGCGGGAAGGCCTTCGGCAGAGCTGCCAAAAGGAGAGACGGCTCACAGGCTCAATCGATGTCTTCCGCAGAAAACTTGAGCCTGTTCGTGATCATACCGGAATTGGGCGCTTCTGCCGTCCTCGACCTTCTGGACCGCTTCATCTTCAAATATGCGTTCTCAAGGCCGCGTGTTTTCTTTGGTCTCAGCCCAACCCGGCGCGCAGGCAATCGTGGATGTGCAGCAGCCCCACCACGCGGTCCTCTGCATCCAGCACAAACAGCGCCGAGATCTTGCGGCTGTTCATCTCGTGCAACGCTTCGGAGGCCAGTGAACCGCTGCGGATCACCTTGGGGCCACGGGTGGCGACCTCGCCGGCGTTGCGCGCCATCAGCCCGTCCATGTTGCGGCGCAGGTCGCCATCGGTGATGATCCCCAGAAGCCGCCCGCCTTCGACCAGACCCGCAAGACCAAACCCCTTGGCGGTCATGGTCAGCAGCGCCTCCGACATCGGTGTGTCGGGATCCACCAGCGGCAGCGCCTCGCCCTTGTGCATCAGCCCGTCCACCAGCATCAGCTGCGCGCCCAGCTTGCCGCCGGGGTGGAAGACCTTGAAATCCTCGCGTTCAAATCCACGCCGCTTCATCACCGCCACCGCCAGCGCGTCGCCCATCGCAAGCGTCGCCGTAGTCGAGGTGGTCGGCGCCATGCCAATGCCGCAGGCCTCCGGTGCGTCGGGCAGCAGAAGCGTCACATCCGCCTGGCTGGCCAGCGTGCTGTCGGGCTTGCGGGTGATGGCGATCAGCGGAATGCCGAAGCGGCGGCTGTAGGTGACAATGTCGGTCAACTCCGAGGTCTCGCCCGAGTTGGACAACACCAGGCAGACATCGCGCGGCGTCACCATGCCCAGATCACCATGGCTGGCCTCGGTGGCATGCACAAATTGCGCCGGTGTCCCGGTGGAGGCCAGGGTGGCGGCGATCTTGTTGCCGATATGGCCGGATTTGCCGACGCCAGAGACAATGACGCGCCCCTCCATCGCCTCGAGAATCTCCACCGCCCTGAGCTGTGCGGCGCCCAGTTCAGAGGCCATTCGGGTCAGGGCTGCGGCCTCGACGGTCAGCACGCGGGCCATTTCGGCAAGGGTTTCGTCGGGGCTCATCTGTCGCGGGGTCATCTCAGGGTCTCCGGGCACGAGGATCGTCTGCTGCCTTGCTGTGTAGGTGGCACCGGCGGGAAAAGCCAGTCTTCTCACAGCAGCGGCCCGGAGAGGACGGCCTGGCACGGGGGCTTGCGTAAACTGGACATACAGACTCCAGCGAATATTAACCCGATCCGGCTATGTCATCGGCACCCTTCCCCTTTGCAATAGAAAGGATCTGCCATGTCAAAATCCAAAGGCGCCCTTCTCGCCACAGCCACCTGTGCCGTCGCCCTGCTCTCCTCCGCCGTTTCGGCAGAGACCATCCGCCTGGTCCAGGACGAGGCTTATGCCCCCTATATGACCATGACCGACAAGGCCCCCACCGGCATCTGGGCTGATGTCATCACCGAGGCCTTGTCGCGCATCGACGGCGATTATGACGTGGTGCTGGAAGCGCTGCCGTGGTCGCGCGCCGTGAACCTGGTCGAGGGCGGTCAGGCCCATGGTCTGGTTGGCACCTATCACAAGCCCGACAGCCGCCCCTGGATCGGCACCTATTCGGTGGCGCCGTTCACCGAGAACGTCTCGGTCTTCTGTCGCGATGGCGTCGCCGAGGAGGGCTGGTCCTACCCGCAGGACTTCAAGGGGCTGACCTTTGGCAACAATGCCGGCTTTGGCACCCCGGGAGAGGAGTTTTTCGCGCTGGTCACCGGCGGTCTGATCTCCCTGCAAGAGGCGCCGACCACAGATCTCAACCTGAAAAAGCTCGCTGGCGGTCGCATCGATTGCTACGTGCAAGAACAGCGGACCGCCGAGATGGCCATCAACGCGCTGGGGCTTACGGGCATCACCCGGGTGCTCGATACGTCGGTCGAGGACAGCATGATCGGTTTTCGCGGCAGCTGGCAGGGTGATGAGGCCGCGGGCTTTACCAGCGCCATGGACGGCGCGCTCAAGGCGATGATGGAAGATGGCACCATCGATCGGATCATCGCCGAGACCGTGGGCGGCTGAGCCGCGCCTGATGGGGAGGATCCCAAAAGGATCCGCCCCGTCCCCGGAAACCGTGGCGTATTGTCCAAGGCTATCTGGCGCGGGAGGACCACTCCCGCGTTGCGCTCACTCTGCGCGTGGTCGGCAAGCAGATCCCGCGCAGGCCCTGAAGCGCCGGATTAGGAAGGCGCGCCCCCTGCCCTAAACCTCCGGCAGGCGGATCGGCGGCGCGGTGCTGACCAGCCGGTTGATCTGGCGCAGATGCTCCGGCAGGCAACGGGTCAGGAAATCATAGTCCCGCATTACCCGCGCCCGCGCCTGCCCGCCCAGTTCGGCAAACTCATCAGGCCGCGCCAGCACCTCGGCCACCTGTGCCGCCAGGGCCTCGGGGTTGAAGAAATCCACCAAAAGACCGGTCTCGCCATGGCTGATCGCCTCGCGCACCGGTGCCACATCGGCGGCCACGATGGTGGCCTCCATCGCCATCGCCTCCAGCAGCGACCAGCTGAGCACGAAGGGCATGGTCAGATAGATATGGCAGCGCGACAGCTGGATGATCCGGCACAGATCGCCATATGGCACCCGGCCGAGGAAATGCACCCGGCTCCAGTCCACGTGCTGGCCGACCTCTGCCTCCATCTCGCCGCGTAATCCGCCGGGGTGATCGCTTTCGCGCCCATAGGAGGCCTCATTGCCGCCGATCATCAGGATGCGGGCATTGGGCCGCGCCGCCTGGATCGCCGGCAGGGCGCGCATCATGATGTGAAAGCCGCGGGCGCGCTCCATGTTGCGGGCCACATAGGTGACCACCTCATCGGCACGGGAAATCGGCTGGCTCAGCCGCCCGAGGGTGATGTCCGCATCCGGGTTTGCCTGCAGCCGGTCGGCGCGGATGCCATCGTGGCAGACATACATCTTGTCGTGAAAGCTGACCGGGAACCGATCCCGCTGCCAGTGGGTCGGCACATGGCCCAGATCCACCACATCGCGGTTGAGACTGGGCACCACGTTGCGGGCGCGGTTGAAATAGGGCGCATGCGGTCCGGGGGGCTGTTCGGGGTCAAAGCCCACCATACCGCCCTCCATATTATAGTAATATTCAAAGAACCCGAGGATCGGCACCTCCGGCCACAGGTCCTTGAAGAACGAAAGCTCCCCCCAGCCGGTATGGCCGAGGATGATATCGGGGCGAAACCCGGTCTCCTTCTCGAAGGCCTGCGCCGCCTGGACTGCGCCAAAGCCTGCGCCAGCGGCCATCTCCCAATCCTTGGCCAGACCAAACGCGGCCTTGGCCGGTTTGTGAAAGGGTTTGTAGGACAGCGTATGCACGCCCGGGATCTTCACGTCGCCGCGCTGTGTCAGGAATACCAATTCATGGCCGCCCTGCGCCGCCAGCCAATGCGCCAGCTCGCGATACTGGCCCGGCATGTTCTGATGCACGAATAGCAGCTTCATCCGCCCTGCTCCGCCTTAGTTCAAAAGCCGCTTCAGATAGGTCCCATAGCTGTTTTTCTTGAACAGTTCCGCCCGCTCGGCCAGCGCGTCACGACTGATCCAGCCGGCGTGATAGGCGATCTCTTCCAGACAGCCGGTCTGCAGCCCTTGTCGTTCATGCAGGGTGCGCACGAAGTTGCCCGCATCCAGGAGGCTGCCGTGGGTGCCCGTGTCCAGCCAGGCATAGCCGCGGCCCATGGTCTCCACCGACAGTTGACCCTCGTCGAGATACATCTGCAACAGGTCGGTGATCTCCAGCTCGCCCCGTGCGGAGGGCTGAACCTCCTTGGCGCGTTCAGGCGCGGTTCCATCCAGGAAATACAGCCCCGTCACTGCGTAATTCGACGGTGGTACATCGGGCTTTTCGATAATCTGTTGCGCGCGGCCTTCGCCATCAAAAGAGACCACACCGTACCGCTCGGGGTCGGAGACGTGATAGCCAAAGACGGTCCCGCCCACCGGTTTGGAATCCGCCGCCGCCAAGAGCTCCGGCAGCCCGTGCCCAAAGAAGACATTGTCGCCCAACACCAGCGCCGAGGGGGCGCCATTCAGGAACTCTTCCGCCAGGATGAACGCCTGCGCCAGACCATCGGGGCTGGGCTGTTCCACATAGGTCAGCGACACTCCCCATTGGCTGCCATCGCCGAGCAAGCGTTTGAACTGATCGGCATCCTGCGGCGTGGTGATAACGCAAATCTCGCGAATGCCCGCCAGCATCAGAACCGAGATGGGATAGTAGATCATCGGCTTGTCATACAGCGGCAGCAGCTGCTTCGACACAGCCATTGTGATCGGATAAAGCCGGGTGCCGGAGCCTCCGGCGAGAATGATGCCCTTGCGCTCGGTCATTCTTTGAGCTCCTTCAGAATATCGCGCAAACCGCTGTGCCAATCAGGCTGCGGAATGCCAAAAACAGTCTCTAACGTGGTGCAATCGAGCCGGGAATTCAGCGGGCGCACCGCCGGTGTCGGGTAATCGGAGGTGGGAATATCGGTCACGTCACAGGCCAGCCCGGCTTGGTTGAAAATCTCGCGCGCAACGCCGGCCCAGCTGACATGGGGAGCGCCCTGAATATGGTAGACACCGGATTTTGCCGGATCAGCGATCAACTGACGCGCCATTTTCAGGCAGGCCGCTGCAATGTCGCGGGCCGGTGTCGGGGCGCCGATCTGGTCGCCCACAATGGTCAGCCGGTCGCGCTCTGCTCCCAGCCGCAGCATGGTCTTTACAAAATTATGCCCATGCGCCGAAACCACCCAGGAGGTGCGCAGGATCGCATAGGTTCCGCCCGCTGCGATTACCGCCTCTTCACCTGCGCGCTTGCTGCGGCCATAGGCATTGGGGGGGGATACCGGATCACCCGTCTGCCACGGCGCCTCGCCGGTGCCGGCAAAGACATAATCGGTGGAGATCTGAACAAACGGAATCCCCGCCTGCACGCAGGCCGCCGCCATCGCGCCGGGGGCAGCACCATTGACGATCGTGGCGAGGTCTTCTTCCTCTTCCGCCTTGTCGACGGCCGTATAGGCGGCGGCATTGATCACCGCCTGCGGCGCGTGATCGCGGATCGCGGCGGCACAGGCGCCGGGGTCAGACAGATCCGCGCCCGCACGCCCCAGACAGGTCACCCCCTCATGATCCGCCAACTCGCGGGCCACCTGACCGGTTGCCCCAAACACAAGGATGCTCATATCCGCCCCTTCTTCATCTTTTCCCAAATACCTCCGCCGGAGGCCCCTGCCCGCAAGGGCAGGCTCTTATGCCTTCACGCCCAGCCGCTCGCCGACGCCGGTGCGGGACTGGAGCGCGCGCCACCAGGCCTCATTGTCGAGATACCACTGCACGGTTTTTGCCAGCCCTTCTTCGACGGTGACCGAAGGCCGCCAGCCCAACTCGTCCCGGATCCGGCTGGGGTCGATGGCATAGCGCGCATCATGGCCCGGCCGATCCGTCACAAAGGTGATCTGCTCCTTGTAGGATTTGCCATCGTCGCGCGGGCGCTTGTCATCGAGGATCGCACAGAGCGTCTCCACCAGCTCCAGGTTGCTGCGCTCGTTCTCGCCGCCGATATTGTAGCTGCGCCCGTTCTCGCCCTTCTGCAGCACGCAGAGCAGGGCGTCGGCGTGATCCTCCACATAAAGCCAGTCGCGGATGTTCGACCCGTCGCCATAGATCGGCAGAGCCTGACCGGCGAGCGCATTGAGGATCACTACCGGGATCAGTTTTTCCGGGAAATGATAGGGGCCGTAGTTGTTGGAGCAATTCGTGAGCACCACCGGCAGCCCGTAGGTCTCATGCCAGGCGCGCACCAGATGATCCGAGGAGGCTTTCGACGCCGAATAGGGCGAGCGCGGATCATAGGCGGTGTCTTCGGTGAACATCACAGATTTGTCGGCAGGCAGGGAGCCATAGACCTCATCGGTGGAGATATGGTGAAACCGGAACCGGGCGGGCTTGCCCACCGCGGCCCAGAACTTGCGCGCTGCCTCCAGCATATTGAACGTGCCGGTGACATTGGTCTCGATGAAATCGCCCGGCCCGTCGATCGAGCGGTCCACATGGCTTTCGGCGGCCAGGTGCATCACCATATCCGGCGCATGATAGGCAAAGACCCGGTCCAGCGCGGCGCGGTCGCGGATGTCGGCCTGCTCAAAGGCATATCGCGGGCTGTCCGCGACGCTGGTCACATTGTCCAGGCAGGCCGCATAGGTCAGCGCATCGACGTTCACCACCTCATGGCCAGCGGCAATCGCCTGCCGCACCACCGCAGAGCCAATGAACCCCGCCCCGCCTGTCACCAGTATCTTCATCGCCTCTGCTCCTTGCCCGACCGTCCGTGATCCGCATCACCACCCGATGCGGTTTCTCTTTCCTGCCCTGTGCCTGTGCCGACCGCAACCCGCCCGAAGGGTTTGTGCCGCAAGCGCAGGAAAAACCGCTCATAATGGCGAAAGCTCAGCTCCGCCAACGCAACTGTACCGCCCCAGTACAGCACCAGGAAACCAACGCCGTCCTGTGCCAGTCCCAACGGGTTTGCCAGACTGCTCACCCCGTGCAGCACCAGGAGATGCAAGAGGTAGATGCCGTAGCTGACCATGCCCACCCGCACCAGCGGCGTCAGGCGCAACAGCGGGTGCAGCCAGCTGTCCTCGCGCAGCACCAGCGTGGCCAGCCAGCCGGTCATCGCCAGATGCATCAGCAGATAAGGCCAGCCCGCCAGCACCTGCGGCAAAAGGCCAAACACCAGCGCCAGCAACACCCCAAGCAGCAGCAGCGGCATGCAAGGGTGGCCGAAACACCGCCACATCAGCCCGAACCCGCGCCGGTCATGCAACACCAGCGCCAGCCCCGCCCCCAGCAGAAGCGGCGCATAGGTCACATCCGGCAGATGCACCCACAGCGGACCCAGATCAAACGCCGTGATCCCGATCCCCTCCAGGGCGCCCGTGACCGCCACCACGTTGAGCCCGATCCCGACGACCAGCACGCCCCCCCAGACGCGCGGCGGCAAAAGGACCATTAGCAGCGGCCAGATCAGGTAGAACTGCTCCTCCATCGCCAGCGACCAGGTGGGATAGAGCGTCGGAATGTGATCGGTCAGGAAATTGGCGAGGAACAGATAATAGGCCGGCCAAAGGGAGGCGGTCTCCCAATGGCCCTGCCAAAGCACGAAGTACCCCCCCGCCAGGGTCACCACCAGATAGTAGAGCGGCAGGATCCGCAGGGTCCGTCGCCAGTAAAACCCCCGGAGCGAGATCCGCCCATCGCGCTCCCGTTCGCGCACCAAAAGCGTGGTGATCAAAAACCCCGAGATCACGAAGAACAGATCCACCCCCAGAAAGCCCCGCGACCACGGGCCGGTGACGCGCGCCAGCGCACTGTGGTGGATCAGCACGGCCATGATCGCCAGCGCCCGGAGCCCATCCAGCGCCCCAAAGCGGACCCGCTCCAGATAGGCGCGATGGGCTTGGGACACGGAGAGCGAGGACATGGGAGCGATCAGAAGGTGAAGGGGCTGTCGAACTCCGCCAGCGCAGGCGCGGCGGCGTCCTTCTGTGACAACAGGGGTTGTCCGTCAAACCCCCAGTCGATGCCACAGCTGTCCCAACGCACCGCCCCATCGCAATCGGGTGCATAATAATCGGTGCATTTGTAGATGATCTCGGTCATCGGCGCCCGGGTGATGAACCCGTGCAGGAACCCTTTGGGCACCAGAAGCTGGCGCCCGTTTTCGGCCGTCAGCTCGATGCCGAACCACGCGCCATAGGTGGGAGATCCCTTGCGGATGTCCACGGCGACATCAAACAGCGCGCCTTGCCCGCAGCGCACCAGCTTGTCCTGTGCCGCGGGCGGGGCCTGAAAGTGCAACCCGCGAATGGTGCCGACCTCTGCAGACATCGAATGATTGTCCTGCACGAAATCCAGATCGATGCCGTGCTCTTCCATCCGCTTGCGGTTCCAGCTCTCGGAGAAAAAGCCACGGGCATCTCCAAACCGCGCGGGGGTCAGGATCTTCACGCCGGGAAGGGTGGTGTCTTCGATCTTCACTTTTTCTGCTCCATCTCAGGGCCAATCACCGGAGTGATGCGGGTAACCTATACGCTCTTTTGAAAGCTGAAAACCAGACGCGTGTCAGCCCCTTTCGAACTTGGTAGCAACTCTGCGAAAACATCACTTTAAACCGGGCGTGCGGGGGGACCTATCAGGAAAGGGCCGGACATCGGGCTGGACTTGTGAAAAACATAAAACACCACCGCGCGCTTCGTTGCTCATCGGCGCCATCGTGTAAGATCTTATAGTGAAAATCGTTGCTTTCCTTGGTCCTGCACGTCAGAAAAGTGTCAATCAGAAACGGTAGATGAACACCCGATGTGGCGATGGCAAGAAACCGAAAGACGGCGACGGCTGTGTCTCAGCGCGCTCAGGATCCTCTGTGTAGTTCTTGGTGTGCTGCCCGCTCAAATGAGTTTGGGGCATACCATGAGCTCTGATCCCGGAGTTGTGCTGCAATGCCCCACCAATGCACCCGAGCCTGACGCGCTCTGTGAGGCTTTGGCCGCAGCGCTGGAGGCCGTCCTGACAGAAGCCGAGAGCGCGCGGCATATTCGCCGCAGCCAGCTCCCGCCTGCAAAGTCGCCGCCGATCGCTGACACGAATACCCTGCGCCTGGTGTTGTCCGACGTCCGCAGTGACCGTATCAGCGGCCATTTGACATGGCAGGCCGGAAACAGCGCGGCACTGACAGGCCCCGAGGTGGCGCTGGATGTGATGGACACCACGTTATCAGCCAAAATGTATCCCCGTTTCGTACAGGGTTTGCTACAAGCCAGCCCACAAATCATCAAAAGCCTGCATGATTGATCCTGCCCCTGTTGTTTTCAATTAAGAGATAGAAAAACGATGTGTTTCCTTTGCAATGCCACCCAGACATTTGACCCCCTGCGCCACGGCGAAGACGGTGCTGGCGAGTTTGCCGCGATTACCGAAGGGTTCGATGCCAGCGCCTCCACCGCCACGGCCTATTCCATCTCCGCAGGGGATACGTTTACCGGCATGCGCAGCAGCGCGGGCGATGATGACTGGGTCGCAATCACGCTGACTGCGGGCGAAACCTATGTTTTTGATCTGGACGGTTCAGGCAGCGGCGGTGGCTCCCTCTATGATACCGACCTCTATCTCTATAACGCGGCTGGCACTCAACTGGCCTATGATGACCTGGACGGAGAAGCCTATGACGCTGAACTGACGTTTGAGGCGACCTATACTGGCACATATTACATCGGTGTCTCGGCCTGGGACTCCTCCTACACAGGCAGCTATACGCTGACCGTGAGCACCCAGGCCCCGGAAGGGCCCGCCAGCCTGGACGAGATGGCCGCCTTCCTGACCGATGGCTACTGGGAAGAAGTTGGAGGGCGCTCAGGGCGCAGCTTCAACACCTCCGCAGACAACCAGATCTCGGTCAATATCACCGGGCTGACCGCCGCCGGACAACAGCTGGCCCGCTGGGCCTTCGAGGCCTGGGAACGGGTCGCCAATCTGGAATTTGTGGAAACCGGATCCTCCTCTGCCGATATCACCTTTGATGATGCGGCAAGCGGCGCCTATGCCCAGTCCGTGACCAGTGGCGGCACCATCCTGTCGTCGGAGGTGAATGTCTCGACCAGCTGGCTCGCCGGCTCCGGCACGTCGATCAACAGCTATTCCTTCCAGACCTATGTGCATGAGATCGGCCATGCGCTGGGGCTTGGCCATCAGGGCGCCTATAATGGCAATGCCACCTACGGCACTGATGAAACCTTCAGCAATGACAGCTGGCAGCTGTCGGTGATGTCCTACTTCGACCAGGACGATAACAGCACGACCACAGCCTCCTTTGGCTATGTGGTCACCACGCAAATGGCCGATATCGTGGCGATCCAGAACCTCTATGGGGCCGCGGGTGAAAGCAGTGAAACGGCGGGTGATACCACATGGGGCGCCAATACCACGCTCACCGACAGCTATCTCTATGATATCTTCGGGGTGCTCGAGGGGCGCAACTCTCCGGATCGCGACCCCGCCAACAGTATGACTCTGACTATCTACGACGTGAGCGGCACCGACACCATCGACCTCAGCAATAACAACACCAGTGACCGCATGGACCTGAACGATGGCACCTTCTCGGATGTGGCAAGCCTGACCGGCAATATCGGTATCGCACGCGGCACCGTGATCGAAAACCTGATCGCAGGTAGCGGCAATGACACCATCACCGGCAATGAGGCCGACAATCAGATACAGGCCGGCGCGGGCGCTGATATCATCAGCGCAGGTGCCGCTCATGATACGGTCTGGGGCGGCGCGGGCAACGATAGTATCGATGGCGGCACCGGTGCCGACAGCCTCTATGGCGGTGCAGACAACGATACGCTGGAAGGCGACAGCTCCACCGACGAGCTGCTTGGCGGCGCGGGCAACGACAGCATCATCGGCGGCACCGGCGCCGATACGCTCTATGGCGGTGCGGGCAATGACACCATGTTTGGAAACACCGCGCTTGACACCATCTACGGCGAAGGCGGCGATGACTACATCTCTTCCGGTGATGGCGTCGATTACGTCGACGGCGGCGCGGGAAATGATACCATTTATGGTCGCTCCGGCTGGGATAGCCTGTTTGGTGGCGATGGCGATGATCGCCTCTATGGCAGCGCCGGTGACGATCTTCTGAATGGCGGCGATGGAAATGACTGGTTTTCCGCCGGCTCGGCATGGGACACCGTATTTGGCAACGCCGGGAACGACACGCTTTATGGAAACTTCGGCTCTGATGTGATGTCAGGGGGAGACGATGATGACGTTCTTTATGGGGGCACCGGAGACGACACCCTGCGCGGCGGCAATGACAACGATACGCTCTATGGCAATCAGGGGGTCGATGAGCTCAAAGGCGGTGCGGGCAACGACCTGCTGCGCGGCGGAACGCTAGCCGATACCTTCGTCTTCGACGTCGGACATGACCAAGACGAGATCGAGGATTTCAGGCTCAACGAAGATCTGCTGCACCTCTCCTCGGAGCTGGTCGACGGGCTAAGCAGCACCCAGGATGTGGTAGACATTTTCGCCAGCATCCAGAACGGTGTCGTGGTCTTCGACTTCGGCGATGGCGACCAGATCACCTTCTCCAACCTCTCCAACCTCACAGGGCTGGAAGACAATATCCTCATCACCAGCTGATCCCCCGACACCGGAGGAGAGACGGTACCAAAACAATAACGGGCAGTGCCAAGCACCGCCCGTTTTATATAGCAGGGACCGAACCCATTGTGAGCGTTCAGACCGAGACACCGCCCGAGAGGTAGAAGCGGAAGGCCACAAGGATGTGATAGAAGGTCGAGGCAGGCATGTTCTCCGACAGGAGCTCCCCTGCGGCAGAACGCTTGTCATACCAGCCCCCCGCTACCGGCGTGTCGAGGTATTGATCCCACATCAGGGCCAGGACCGCCTCAGGGCTCGGAGCCCCGACTGGGGTCTCGCCCCGTCGCGCCATGGCGACAGCCGCTTTCAGCAACTCGGTCTGCGGCCACATCCGGCGGGTCTCAGACGCCGGGTCGGCGCGGTCCGGCAACAGGCCGGTGGCATCGCGCCGCGCCAGTACCGCGCCATAAAGCGTTGCTATCTTCACATCGGCGCGGCGCCCTGTAACCTGCTCGTAGCGGTCGATCAGATAGACCCATTCTGCCATATGGCCCGGCTCTACCGCCTGTTCATCAGCCCCCAGCGGGCTCCAGTCCTCGGCGAAATACTCCAGTACCCGGCCATCTTGGGTGAGGAAGGCGTCGCGAAACAGGCCCAGGCATTCCTCCGCCATGTCGCGAAAGCGGCCTTCGCCGGTTGCGGCAAACAGCGCGGTTGCGGTTTCAAACATATGCATATGCGGATTCTGGCGGCGCGGGAGGTCACGGGCGACGTTCTCATACCAGCCGCGCGGCGCTTTCAATTTCGCCAGTTCCGCTTCGAGCCGGGCCAGGTCGGCAGCGACATCCGCACCCATATCAATCAGCGCCGAAGCCGCCAGCAGCATGAAGGCAAGATCATAGAGATCATGCGGCGCGGTCAGGATCGACGTATCGGGCGCCAGGCGCGCCGCGAGATTGCCGCTGGCCGCATCAAAACCATGATCCATGGCAAAGCGGAACAGCCTGAGCGCCAGCGCGTGATGCGCAGGGTCTTCGGACATGGCAAAGCAATAGGCTTGGCGCACCTGCACCCGCAAACGGCGCTGCATGTCGGCGCAGGGAGCGCCGTTGTGATCGAGGGCCTCCCAGACGGTACCGGTGGCAACATCCACCCCGGCGCCGGTCCACAACGGCAGCGCCTGATCCTGTAGCCATGCCGGCAGCAGGGTTTTGAAGTCCATGGTCATCATTGCGGTAAGATCCTCTTTCTAATGCCCTGCAGCGCAGTTTTGCTCCGGCGTAGAGCCTTAAGCGCCCCAATTGGATAAAGACCGGCCCGGCTTGCCCAATCTGTAGGCGGGGCGGTGCGAGGCAGGTCAAGTCCGTCTCCGCCCCGATCAGGGGCCGGGGTCGTTACATCCCGCAGCACCGGGCTGTCACTGAGACGCAAGAGCCGAACATCCCCCCGCGCTTGCAGCAGTCGTAGGATGGCATGATCCAATTCCAGATCATGCAGGTGATGATCAAGTCCACGATGCGCGAGGTCCTGCCCCATCAATGCCCGATAATGCGGACCTGGTGAAAACGGGTAACGGTTTCGGGTCCCGTAGAAGTCCATCCCCGCCAGAAGGATCGTCTCCGCCCCCAGACCATGCGCCATCAGCACCGCGTAAATGCCTGTCGTGGGGTGGCGCCCATGCCGGGAGATCAGCTGCCGCACCTCCGTCTCGAGTGATGTGTCTCGGTAGCGCATGGGGTGAAAACTCTGCCCAAAGCGCCGCCGCCCAGCCCGGATCACCCGCGGATTGTGACTGCTCCAGCCCCCCAGATCGTAGTCACTGCGGCAGCGATACAGGGTTTCGAACATGAAGGGCGCTACGCGAGGGTCCCCGCCCATAAAGGCGAGGTCCACCCGGCGTCCGAGATGAAACCGCTGTTCAAAGAAGAAATTATTGGTTCGAAGGATGAAATCATCCGCCAGGATCGCGCCCTGTGGTATCTGCGCCAAAGAGGCCCCATTGCCGGCCACGACAACCGGGCGGTCGCGCAACTGCATGCCCTCAGCCCGTCGCAGTTGCCATCAGAATATCCGACATTGATCTGAGCGCCCCCTTGCCACCGGGCAGGGGCAGAATCCAGTCGGCCAGCCCCAGGATCGAGGGATGCGAATCCGATGGGCAGGCCGACAGGCCCGCATGTTCCATCGCCCCACGGTCATTGACGTCATTGCCCACATAGAGGAGATCGCTCCAGCTGAGGTCACGGGCGGCAAGCCAGCTCTCAAGCGCGGCCACCTTGTCGTCGACACTGTGATGCACTTCGAGTTGCAGCTTTTCGGCGCGTTTCAACACCACCGGATTGCGCTCTTTCGACAGGATCATCATCTGGTAACGCCCACTGTCGCGCAGCGCGGAAATGCCCATGCCATCCCCGCGCGACGTGCGCACGCTCTCGACACCGTTCTGGTCGGTAATCACCAGATTGTCGGTATGAACCCCGTCAAAATCCATCACGATGGCCTTGACCGCCGCCAGCCGCGCCCGCGCGATCTCGCTGCGCCCACCAGCCTGGGCGATCTGGGAGCAGAGGGCAAAATCCTGCAAACTGTCGATCTCGATTGGCGGGTGGTCGACAGGATAGAGCGCAACCGAACCGCAGAAGCGCTGGCCTGTCTCAAGGAATGGCGCAAGCTGGACACAGTAGATCGCGCCGCTCTCGCAATATTGTGGCGGCAGATCCTGACGGCGCTGGCGCTGCTCGCGT
>NZ_JAWJBP010000020.1:0-53599 GCF_046535935.1 Tritonibacter sp. SIMBA_163 | reverse complement strand
ACCAAACATGGCCATCGGTAGAGTGAACCCCGCTATGAAGCTGAAAACAGACGAGAAAATTCTACGTCGACCCCAGTGAAAATGGGGGGATTACCCCACCGACCCGCAAACGCGGCCGACAAGCGCCGCATCTGGCAAAATATACACATAGGAATTGACGAAGAATCGCTGGCAGTGCGAGCGGTGGAGGTCACGACCAGCAATGTGGGTGACGCGCCGATGCTGCCGAGCTACGCGATCAAATCCCACTCGATCAGAGCGTTGGATCGGTTCCCGCGGACGGCGCCTATGACAGGCAGCCCAGATTTTGATCCGGACTGCCTTCTGAGCTATGCCGTCTTCTGGGCTATGCCGTATCTTGGCCTGGTTTTTTACCCAGAATGATCATCGACAAAAGATCGTCATCGGTCACATCATCGATGTCCACGGTGCCGACCAGTTGACCGTTCTTCATCACCGACGCCCGGTCACACAGCTCCATCACCGCGTGTACATCATGATCGATCAGGAAAATCGCGATGCCCTGTGCCTTCAGCTGCTGGATCAGCTCCGCCACCATCTGCGTTTCATGCGGTCCTAGCGCCGCAGTAGGCTCGTCCATGATCAGGATCTTGGCGTTAAAATAAACAGCGCGGGCGATCGCCACCGATTGCCGCTGCCCACCCGAAAGCGCCGAGACCGGTTCGTTGAACTTGCGAAAATTCGGGTTCAGGCGGCCCATGATCTTGCGGCACTCGGCCTCCATCGCAGCATCGTTCACCAGACCCGTTGCGGTGACGATCTCGCGCCCCAGAAACAGGTTGGAGGCCGCATCGAGATTATCCGCCAGCGCCAATGTCTGATAGATCGTCTCGATGTTGTGGCTGCGGGCATCACGGGGGTTGGTGATCTCCACCTTGTTGCCGTTGATGCGGATCTCGCCGCTGTCCATCTTGTAGGCGCCTGATAGCACCTTGATAAGCGTCGACTTGCCGGCGCCGTTGTGGCCAAGCAGGCCAACGACCTCGCCGGGATGCAGATCGACCGAGACGTCGTCCACCGCCTTGATGCCGCCGAAAGAGATGGAGATATTGTTCATCTCCACCATCGGAGTTGCGCCTTGGGCGCGGAGTTCTTTGGGAGTGGTCATTACTTGGCCCCCACGCGTTTGCGATAGACGATGTCGATGAAGACGGCTGCGACCAGCACGGAGCCGACGACGATATTCTGGAACGGCGCGTCGACACCGACCATGGCCATGCCGGACTGCAGGCTCTGCATGATCAGCGCGCCGAGGATGGCGCCGTAGATGGTGCCAAAGCCGCCCGACAGCGCAGTGCCGCCGATGACCGCCGCCGCAATCACCCGCAGCTCGTCGAGCGTGCCAATGTCGTTGGAATGGTTGGCGAGACGGGCCGAAGCCACGACCGCAGACAGGGCGCAGAGAAAGCCCATGATGGCAAAGATCTTCACTGTCAGCAGGCGGGTGTTGATGCCCGACAGCTCTGCAGCGTCAGGGTTGCCGCCCGTGGCAAAGATGTAGCGGCCCAGCCGGGTGCGGCGGGCAACTATGGTCATGACCACCGCGACCGCAATCAGGATCAGCACCGAAATCGGCAGGCCGTAGCCCATGGTCAGACCTTCGGGCATGACCTCGCCGCGGGCTTCGAACAGGCGCGCCAAACGGCGGCTGGGGATTTCGTAAGCGTTGAGGATGCCGACAAACCCGAGGATCGCGCCGGAAACGATGACAGCCATAACCGCCTCGGCCCAGAGAGGTTTTACCGGGAATTCATGCGCGAGCTTGGCGCGACGGCTGTTCCAGAGGGTCAATAGTGCAAGCACGGTCGCCACGATGCCGAGGATCCAGCTGAGCGAGACCCCGAGCGTGCCATTGATGCCCCCGAACATCATGAAGGTGGAATCCAACGGGCCGATCGTCTGGCCGTCGGTCAGGTACCAAGCCACGTTGCGCCAGACCAAGAACCCGCCCAGCGTAACGATGAAGGCAGGGATTGTAAGGTAGCCGACCATCCAGCCATGAAACGCCCCGATCAGTGTGCCGGTCACCAGACCAACCAGAACAGCAACGACCCATGTGATCGGGTGGTTGAGGCCAAGTCCTAGAACATGCGGCACAAATTCGGTCTGGGTCATTGCCATCACCGCCGAGCAGGTGGCCAGCAAGGCCCCGACACTGAGGTCGATGTGGCGGGTGACGATCACGAACACCATGCCCGAAGCCATGATCGCCACGGAAACAGTCTGGATCGTCAGATTGAAGATGTTGCGCGGCGTCAGGAAGCGCCCATCGGTCACCAGGTTGAACCCGATGCAAAGAATGATGAAGGCACCAATCATACCCAATAGCCGCACATCCAGCTCAAGCTGCTGGAAGATATTGCGTTTGGTTTGGGGGGTGATTGGCTGAGACGTGGTGTCGGTCATATCCGGCTCCAGTAATCAGCGATTTTATGAGGTGGGATAGGCGCTCCGGAAGATGCCGGAGCGCCCGGTTGTGGTGATACGAAGATCAGTTACAGGGTGCCGGGCCGCTTTCGACACCTTGGCAGAGCGCTTCCTGGGTGATCCAGCCCGCGTCCACGACGGCGGAGAGGTTGTCCTGGGTCACCGGCATCGGCGCCAGGAACTTCGCGGTCATGGTGGTGCCCGCCGGAGAGGTCCAGGAGGTCGCGCCGTCGATCTCTTCCATCGCGGTGCCGCTTGCCATGGCCACCGCGATCTCGCCCGCTGCCGCGCCGAGGTCACGGGCGTCTTTCCAGACGGAAACGGTCTGGGTGCCCTTGGCGACACGGTTCAGTGCGGCGTGGTCGCCATCCTGGCCGGAGACCGGGATGCCTTCCATGCCCTGCGCGGTCAGCGCGGCGACAACACCACCAGCGGTCCCGTCATTGGAGGCCACAACCGCGTCGACGTTGTTGTCGTTCGCGGTCAGGATCTGCTCCATGTTGCGCTGCGCGTTCGCGGGCAGCCAACCATCAGTGTAGGCCTCCGCGACGATATTGATGTCACCAGAGTCGACTGCGGCCTGGATGACCTCCTGTTGACCGCCACGCAGGAAATCTGCGTTGGGGTCGGTGGGAGAGCCTTTGATCATCACGTAGTTGCCCTTGGGCATCGCTTCGAACACGGCACGCGCCTGCATGCGACCTACTTCGACATTGTCAAAGGTCAGGTAGAAGGCGCGATTGTCTTCGATCAGGCGGTCATAGGCGACCACCGGAATGCCTTCATCCGCTGCGGCTTGAACCGCCGGACCGATTGCTTGCGCGTCCTGCGCGAGGATGATCAGCGCATCCACGCCCTGTGCGATCAGGCTTTCGATGTCAGAAAGCTGCTTAGCAGAGGAGGATTGCGCGTCGGCAGAGATATACTCAGCCCCGGCTTCGTCCAATGCGCCCACGATGGCTGCTTCGTCGGTTTTCCAGCGTTCTTCCTGAAAGTTCGACCAGCTTACGCCGACGGTCAGATCCGCGGCAAAGGCCGAGGATGCTGCAAATGCACTCAGTGCGATAACGGAAAGTCCGTTCAAGAATTTCATATTTTCCTCCCTTGGCGTGCGGCCCATTCGTTTGCTGACCTGCACGGTGATTCATGTGTAGCAATATTTTTTTTGAGTTTCAAATTAAATCATGTATCCTCTCTCGAAGGGAGAGATTGCCGGAACCTGCCCAGAGTGTCATACCCTAGCGCGTCTGGGCCGGGCGGGTAGTGGAGGAGCATCGATTTGGCACGATCAGGACGGCTGTCGCCAAGCGGCGATCAGCGCGAAAGCGGGCGTCAGCAGATACTGGATGTGATCCGTGCGGCCGAGAGCATTGCCCGCATCGACATTGCCAAGGCCACGGGCGTAAGTCCTGCTACGGTTACAGCGATCACCGCAGAGCTTCTGGCTGCAGGCCTGATCGAAGAGGTTGCCCCCGAGAGCTCGTCCGAAGCCCGTCGCGGACGCCCACGCGTCGCGCTGAAAATCCGCGGCGGCGCGCATCTGATTGCCGGCCTCAAGGTGTCTCACCATGTGATTTCCACCGTGATTACAGACTTTGTGGGCGAGGAACTGGCGAGCCATGAGATGCCGCTTGCACAGGGCCGCATGCCGGTGCCCGTCCTATGTTCGCAAATCCGCCGTGCGCTGGAGCTGACGTGTCAAAAGGGCGGCTTCACGATTGACGATCTGTCTGGCGTTGGGCTTGGTCTTGCAGGCATGATCGATGCGGAGCGCAGCTTCATATATTGGTCCTCCTCGCTGGAGGAGCGCAATGTACCCTTTGGTGAGGCGATCGCCAGAGAGCTGCCCTGCCCGGTCTTCCTCGACAACGACGCAAACCTTGTGGCCAAGGCCGAACATCTGTTCGGTGAAGGGCGCACCTGCGACAACTTCATCGTCATCACCATCGAGCATGGCGTCGGCATGGGCATCGTAATCGACGGGAAGATCTATCGCGGCACACGTGGATGCGGCGCGGAGTTTGGTCATACGAAGGTCCACCTGGAAGGCGCTTTATGCCAATGCGGCCAGCGCGGCTGTCTGGAGGCCTATGTGGGCGACTACGCATTGTTGCGAGAGGCCAATATCTCCAGCGGCAGCGAACGACACCGCACCTTGGCCTCGCTTTTTCAGGCCGCAGAGAAGGGCGACTCCATGGCGCTGTCCATCCTCGACAGGGCACGGCGCATGTTCGCAATGGGATTGGCGAATGTTGTCAATATCTTCGACCCTACAAAGATCATTCTTGCCGGTGCGCGACTGTCCTTTGACCACCTTTATTCCGGCAAAGTGATCGGTGAGATGCGCCAATGGGTGGTGCAGGTCGATGCGCCCTTGCCCGAGGTCATCGTGCATGACTGGGGCGATCTGATGTGGGCCAAGGGCGCCGCGGCCTATGGAATCGAAGAAGTCACGGCGCGCACCGTGAAGGAGCTTGCCAATGCTGCCGCGTAGCTGGATTGCCCTAACTGCGATCATATGTACCCATGCGGCGAATGCCGATACGCAGCCCCCAAGCTTCACGCCGGTCGAGATGAGCGAACACATATATGGCGGCGGCTGGGAGCACTATGTTGGGGGCGGCCTTGCGGTTTTTGACTGCAACGGCGATGGCCTGCCAGAACTTTACGCTGCCGGCGGCGAAAACACAGCGCAACTGTTTCAGAACACCACCCCCGCCAATGGCGCGTCCGTGGCTTTTGCTGCCGAAACACCGGCGTCCCTCTCCCTGACCGGCGTCACCGGAGCCTACCCGCTAGATATTGACGGTGACGGGTGGACCGACCTTGCGATCCTGCGGGCGGGACCGGACCTCCTGATGCAAGGCTCCGGCGAATGCCAGTTCCAGCCCTTCGATCACCTCGGTTTCGTGAGTGATGATCACTGGACCACTGGCTTCTCCGCAACCTGGGAGGGCGACAATACTCTGCCCACGCTCGCCTTTGGCACCTACGTGGACCGACAGGACCCTAACGGTCCGTTTGGCACCTGCGACGACACCCTTCTGTATCGCCCGGACGGCGAAACATACCAAGCTACGCAATCCCTAGCTCCGGGTTACTGCGCGTTGTCGGTCCTGTTCAGCGACTGGAACCGAACCGGTCACGCAGATCTGCGCCTGTCCAATGACCGGCACTATTACGTGCGCGGTGGGCAAGAACAGATGTGGGCAATGGAAAACACGCCGCGGCTGTACACGACCGACGAAGGCTGGAGGCCTTATGCTCTATGGGGCATGGGCATCGCCTCGCGTGACATAAACGGTGACGGGTTTCAGGATGTCTACCTGACCTCGATGGGGGATCAGAAATTTCAGCTGCGTGACGCCAAAGCGAAGGGTCCGGTTTGGGAAGACGTGACCTACGGCTTCGGCACCACCGCCCATCGGCCCTACACTGGCGGAGATGGGCGCCCGTCAACCGGCTGGCACGCCGCTTTTGGCGATGTGAACAATGATGGGCGTGACGATATTTTTGTGACCAAAGGCAATGTCGAGCAGATGCCCGACGCCGCGCAGAAAGATCCCAATAACTTGATGCTGCAGAATATGGACGGTACGTTTTCAGAAGTCGGTGACACAGCCGGAGTTGCCAGCCTGCATCGCGGTCGTGGCGGCGCTCTGGTGGACCTGAACCGTGACGGGTTGCTGGACATCGCAGTCGTCAATCGCCGCGCCCAGATGGAAGTGTGGGAAAATACCAGCGATCTGGACGGCAACTGGCTGCTGCTACGCCTGCGGGCAGGCGCCCCCAACCCAGACGCCATTGGTGCGTTTGTCGAAGTCAAAACCCAAGACCGGACCCTCACGCGCGAGATCACTGTTGGCGGCGGGCATGCGGGCGGGGATTTGGGGGATCTACACTTCGGCCTTGGCCAGGCCAACATCGTTGATCTGCGTGTCACTTGGCCGGATGGTGCGCTGAGCGACTGGCAGGCGTTTCACGCCAATCAGCACATTACTCTGTCTCCGCAAGACAAGCGCCCCTAACGGTCCACAGGCAAGCCACTGGGCACACTCTCCGGGACGCCCAGCCGACCTTTTGCAGCGTCCTCATCTGTAAGCGCTCGCAGGAACGCCACGATATCGTCCACTTCAGCTGGAGACAGCGGCTGTGGCGTCAGATCCACCGCCCGAAGTACTGCCTCGCGCTCTGCCGCTGCGCGATGAACGCCCCAGTCGTCCTTGCCCTCCAACGGCGGCAAGACAACGGACGCAATATCGAAACTCTCCAGCGAGGCCTCGGGCGACAGGTGATGCTCAACCATCGCCTCCAGCGTCGCAAACGCACCGGAATGTCCATAAGGCGCTGTCAGGCTGACATTGCGCAACGACGGCGTGCGAAAGGCATAAGCATCCTCCGCTGCGCCGGTCACCCGCAAACGCCCCTCATCACGGTTGTGGGCTTCGAAACGTGCGGCCTTGCCCGGCCCCAACTGAGGCACTGCAAGAGCGTGAAAATCGTGATCTGTCTGCAACCAGCCGGAATGGCACTGACTGCAGGCCGCCTTGCCATAGAACAGCTTCATGCCGCTCTGCGCATCGGGCAGCAGTTCACCCTGCTGCAACATATACGCATCAAAGGCATTCATATCCGCGCGCCATTCGAAGCGGATGAAATCGGCAAGGACATTGGCGATATCGGCAAAGGTGATCGCCTCCCCCTCTGCCAAGACCGTATCGAAACGCGTCCGGTATTCCGGGATGGCCTCGACCCGCGCCGCTATCAGGTCCCAAGCCCCACCCGGCGTGGAGAGCTGCCCCAACCGCACCGCCTGCGCCACATCGTTCTCCGAATAGTGGCCCGCCATTTCATCCGCCGAGAGCACCGGGAACATGGCTTGCGCCGCAAGGGCGTCGTCAAATCCGGAAAGCATGTCCTCGCCCAAGGGAGTGCGAATGCCATTGGGAAACGCAGGATCATCTTCCAGTCTACCATCATGGAACATCACGGTGAATTCCGGCGCACCGAGGTTCCAAAGACCCGGCGCATTCCGCGGAATGCGTTGTTCGGGTATATTCAGGGGGTCGGGCGTACGATCCGGGCCGAGGCCAATGCCGCCCTCACCAAGCCCAAGCGCAACACCATCCCCCGTGCCGAATTTCGGATGATGGCATGTGGAGCATGCGATATTGCGGTTTCCCGAAAGAACCGGATCATAAAAAAGCAGCTGCCCCAGCTCGACCGCGGCCATATCGACGGCAGGGAAGACTGGCCGCGGGCCGAGATCTGGCCGCTCGTCAGCGCGAACCGCAGAGACGACCAGAACACCAGCACAGATCACAACCGCCCTCAGATCCATCCGAAATCCAGACGCAACTTTTGAACATACGGCACATCTGGCGACACGATTACCGACGGGAAATCTGGCTGGTTTACCGCGTTTGGAAAGCCCTGCGGTTCAAAGCAGACCCCCATGGCGGGGCCCAGCATTTGCCCTGAATGCCCCTCGGGCTGTGTCGGCAAACCACCAGCTGTATAAATCTGCGCGCCGGGCTGATCGGTCGTCACCGTCATTTGCAAGCCATCAGGCGCAGTCAGCTTTGCCGCCGGGAGCGCCTGTGTGCGATCCGTGTCGAAGACAAGGTTGATATCACACCCCTGGCGTTCGGGGTCCAGCTCTCCAAAACTGCGCCCAAGACGAAAGTCAAAACCGGTATCGGACAGGTCAGCGATTGTGCCGTTCGGCACATTGGTATCATCCAGCACGAGATAGCCTGTGGCATCAACCTGCAAGCGATGATCCCAGATTGCCTGCTGACCACCCGACAAATTGTAGTAGCTATGCTGTGCAAGGCTGATCGGGGTTGGCTGGCTGACGGATGCGATCATCTCGTATTCTACCGAAAACTCGTCAAGCGTAACGGTGACAGTGAAATCTACTGCACCCGGATAGCCGTTTTCCCCTTCGGGTGAGTGATAGGTGAGACGCGCGCTGGCAGACGTCAGCGGCTCGATCCCCCACAGCACATGAGACAGCCCAGAGGGACCACCATGAAGCTGGTTGCCTCCTTCGTTTTCGGCCAACCGCACCATCTGCTCGTCAAGCGCAAAGCGGGCATTCTTGATCCGGCCCGCGACGCGTCCCGCGATCACCCCCATGTATCCGGGATTGGTCAAATAGTCCGCAGGGTTGCGAAAGCCGAGCACAAGAGATCGGTCTTCGCCTTGGTCATGCAGGCGCAGATCGCGCGTCACCGCACCGAAGTTCAACAGACTGAGGCTGAGCCTGTCACTTCGAAGAC
This sequence comes from Tritonibacter sp. SIMBA_163, assembly GCF_046535935.1. Lineage (NCBI taxonomy): Bacteria > Pseudomonadati > Pseudomonadota > Alphaproteobacteria > Rhodobacterales > Paracoccaceae > Tritonibacter > Tritonibacter sp. SIMBA_163. The sequence goes on along the minus strand of NZ_JAWJBP010000020.1, from coordinate 44,867 downwards.
AGACCTCCTTCAGTATATGACCTTGGTGAAGGCCGTGATTGACGATCTGCGCCATACTCATTCAAACGAACCGATTGACGACATTCTCCAGATACTCCTGGCGGCCGGACCGCGGCCCGGGGTTTATATCCTCGGCCTCAACCTTTTCCGCTATGCTCTCGAGGGACAGCTTTCCGTTCAGCATATCCTGCGCGCTCGCGCCCTGCCAACCAGCGTAGCGGTCGGTGACGAACTGATCCAATGTGCCATCCTCGACCATCGCGACAGCGGCCTTAAAACCACGAGCGCAAACATCCATGCCACCGATGTGCGCCATCAACAGATCTTCGGGGTCGATGGACTGGCGGCGCAGTTTGGCATCGAAGTTGGTGCCGCCGGTGCTGAACCCTCCGTGTTTCAGGATGTGGTAATAGGCCAGCGCCACCTCAGGGGTGGTGTTCGGGAACTGGTCGGTGTCCCAGCCGGACTGGTAATCGTTGCGGTTCATGTCGATGGACCCAAAGATGCCCAGCGCCTGCGCGGTGGCGATCTCATGTTCAAACGAATGGCCCGCAAGGATCGCGTGACCCTGCTCGAGGTTCAGTTTGACCTCGTTTTCCAATCCGTGACGCTTGAGGAAGCCATAGACCGTCGCCGCATCATAATCGTATTGGTGCTTGGAGGGCTCCTGCGGTTTCGGCTCCACAAGGATCGCGCCCTTGAAGCCGATCTTGTGCTTGTACTCGACCACCATGTTGAGCATGCGGCCCATCTGCTGGTCTTCTTGCGCAAGATCGGTGTTCAGCAGGGTTTCATAGCCCTCACGACCGCCCCAGAGCACGTAGTTCTCGCCGCCGAGACGATGTGTTGCATCCATGCAGGTCTTGATGGTCGCTGCCGAGAAGGCAAAGACATCCGGGTCCGGGTTGGTCGACGCCCCCGACATAAACCGCGCGTTGGAAAACAGGTTGGCGGTGCCCCAGAGCAATTTGACGCCGGTTTCTTCCTGCTTTTGCGCGAAATACTCGACGATCTCATTCAGGTTGCGGGTGTTTTCCGCAAAATTCGCCCCCTCCGGCCGCACATCCGCGTCGTGGAAACAGTAGTAGGGCGACTGCAACAGGGTGAACATCTCAAACGCCACATCGGCCTTGAGCTTGGCCGCCTCCATCGTGTCCTTGAACCATGGGCGGTCAAAGGTCTGGCCACCAAAAGGATCGCCGCCCGGCCACACAAAGTTGTGCCAGTAGCAGGTGGCAAAGCGCAGATGCTCTTCCATCCGTTTGCCGAGGATCATCTCGTCGGGGTTGTAGTGGCGGAAGGCCAGCGGGTTGGTGCTGTCTGCGCCTTCATATTGGATTTTGGAAACGTCGCCAAAGAAGCCGGTGGTCATGTCATCAGTGCCTTCATGTTGGGATAGAGCGCGCGATACCGGGCGTATGAGGCGTCATAGGCCTCGGTCAGATCGCTGCGTGGATCAATGGTGTGGGCGATGGGCGGTGCAGTCATCACAGCGGAAATGTCCGCGCCGGTGGCTGTCATCGCCAGTCGGGCGGCGCCCAATGCCGCGCCAAACTCGCCCTTGTCGGGAATGTCGAGGGACACGCCAAGAACGGTGGCGAGGGTCTCCACCCAATAGGGCGAGCGGGTGCCGCCCCCCACTGCGAGCAGGCGCGTGAGGTTGGTATCGGTGCCTTTCAACGCCTCAAGGCAATCACGCAGCGCAAAGGCCACGCCCTCCATCACCGCCTGTGTCAGCTCTGCCGGGCCATCGCCAATATCAAGCCCTGCAAGCGTGGCGCGGATGCTGGCATCGTTATGCGGCGTACGCTCGCCAGAGAGATAGGGCAAGAACGTCACCGAAGAGGGGCCGGAGATCTGGTTCGGCAGCAGTCCCGCCAGCGTCGCCGGGGTCTGCCCAAGCGTGCGCGACAGCCAATTGAGACAGTCCGTCGCCGCAAGGATCACCCCCATCTGATACCACGTATCCGGCACCGCGTGGCAGAAGGTATGCACAGCCGAGGCCGGGTCAGGTTTATAAGCAGATTTGGCGGCCAGGAGCACGCCGGAGGTACCAAGGCTCACAAAGCCCTCACCTTCACGGAAGCACCCGGCCCCGCAGGCGGCAACCGCGTTGTCGCCACCACCTCCGGCGACAACCACCGGGCCGTCGATGCCCCATTCATCGCGAAGCGCGTCACGCAGATCGCCACTGGCGGCAGAGCCTTCGACCAGTTCGGGCATCTGATCACGGCGCATGCCGGACACCTCCAGCAACTGGTCCGACCAATCTCGCGCGCCCACATCGAGCCATGACGTCCCGGCGCTGTCTGACATGTCAGAGACATATGTGCCGGTCAGCCAATAGCGCAGATAATCCTTAGGGAGCAGCACCTTGGCGACCTGAGAAAAAATCTCCGGCTCATGCGCTTTGACCCAGGCCAGTTTTGGCGCGGTGAAGCCGGGAAACACGATATTGCCCGACAGATCCCGCACGCCTTCTGTTCCATCCAGCTGGGCCGCCTCGGCAGCCGATCGCGTGTCGTTCCACAAGATACAGGGGCGCAGAACCTTGCCCGCCGCATCCAGCAGCGTGGCCCCGTGCATGTGGCCGCTGAGACCAATGCCGCGCAGGGAAGCCAGCTCGGTCGGGTGGTCCCTACGCAACGCCGCAATCGCGGTCTGGCAGGCAGTGATCCAGTCCTGCGGGTCCTGTTCGCTCCATCCCGTACGTGGGTGCGAGACCCCATAAGCTGCATCAGCCACGCCAATGACATTGCCACCCTCATCGGCCAGCAACGCGCGCAGCCCCGACGTCCCCACGTCAAGACCCAGAAACATTCGATGTCCTCCCAATCGCCAGATGCACACGCCCATCAGGGTCGTATGCATATTTATTTCGGCAAATAAAATAAAACAGGTTTGGCACAGCCTGTCAATCAGCGAGCAAGCAACCGGCACAGGGATCTCCCCGGTGGCCCGGTGCTAAGGAAACAGGTTTTGGCGGAAAGAGCATTTGGCCGAACATGGCATGGTGTCATGAGGACAACAGCCTGCGGTATCGGAAGTGCCTGCATGCGTGCGGCACGCGGGAGCGTCAATCAGTGGCGACGCAAATACATCCGCATTTCTGCGGGGGTGCCTGCGGAAACAAACTCCGCAGGCATATCGTGGTAGCTTAGGAGTTCATTTCTTCCAGCAGACCATCGTAGTATTCGCACACTTCGGAGAGATCATCGGCGTTTTCGAACATGGCGGATTTTTCCATCATCTCGGTCGCCACTTCCTGCATGCGCTGCGGATCTTTGGCCGCCAGCTTCTGCAGACCTGCGTTTACTTCCATGGATTTCGCCTGTGCGAGTTCCGCGGTGCACTCTTCAGCCAGAGCAGGTGCGGAGAAAGCAACGGTCAGTGCAAGTGCGACAAGTTTCGTTTTCATAACAATAGCCTATAAATTATAAGGGATGGTGATGCGCCGGACAATCCGGGCCGCGCTCACCTACCCAGATCACGCGTAGCGTTCCAGAGGTGAATTGATCTCAACTGAAAGAGGAGCGGAATCCCGCCAGTGATGGCGAGAATTCTTCACACTCCCAAAATGCAATATGGCGGACCCAAGTCACGTCTCAGCCCAGATACACATCACCCTTGGGATAGCGCACGCGTGGCCTGCTGTGCGTGGCGAGGAAAAAGCCCAGTGTCAGCGGCCCGACCCGCCCCAAGAACATGATTGCAATGATGACTGCGCGACCAAAACCATCGAGCTCGCCGGTTGCGCCACGCGACAGTCCAACGGTGCCGAAGGCAGACGTGGCCTCAAATGCAAGATCGAGGAATGCATCGTCATGTGAAACGGAGATCAGGAAGATCCCCACCAAAACAACGAAAATGCTGATGGTGGTCAGCGCCATGACCTTCATCACATCCTCCACCCCGAGGCTGCGGCCAAAAACATGCAGCGCGGTTTGACGGCGAAAGAAGGCAACGGTGCCGATCAATAACACGATCAGCGTGGTCACCTTGATACCGCCCGCGGTGGAGGTGCTTCCGCCTCCCACCAGCATCAGCGACATGGTCATCAGGGAGGTGCTGTCGTGCATCCCGCCGGTGTCGATCGTGTTGAAGCCAGCCGTGCGCGGGGTCACCGCCTGAAACCAACTCGCCCAGAGGCGGCTGGCCGTGTCGGGCATACCGCCAAGCGTGGCGGGGTTTGTCCACTCAAGTGCGGCGAAACCCGCCCAACCAACAAGGATCAACGACAGGGTTCCCGTCAGCATCAACTTGCTGTGCAGGCTGAGCCGCCGCCATGATCGTGCGCGGACCAGATCGCCCACCACGATAGAGCCCAGGCCACCAAGAATGAACAAAGCCGGAATGGTGATGTTGATGATGGGATCATTTGCATAGCCCGACAGACTGTCGGGATAGAGCGCAAAACCTGCGTTATTAAAGGCGGAGATGCTGTGAAACACCGCATGCCATAGCCCCAAGGACCAGCCCAGTTCCGGCACAAACACAAAGGACAGAATCGCTGCCCCGGCCAGCTCGCACACCAGCGCCACCAGCATGATGGTGCGCACGATGATCGCCAGCCCGCCGAGGGTGCGCTGATTGAGGTCCTCGCGCAGCACCAGCCGTTGCGGCAGCCCAACAGGCAGGCCCAGCGCAGACAGCAGCAGCACCGCAAAGGCCATCAGCCCCAGTCCGCCAAGCTGGATCAGAAGCGCGAGAATGGCCTGCCCGATCAGCGTGAGATCGCTGCCGGTATCCACCACTGCCAGCCCCGTCACCGTCACCGCCGAGGCAGAGGTGAAAAACGCATCGCCAAAGCCGACCGCGCCGGTATGCGACATCGGCATCCACAACAGCAACGCGCCGATGAAGATGCTGGAGAAATAAAGGAGTGCCAGCACCAATGGTGGCGGCAATCCGCGATCAACCGGTGGAGCGGCCTTTACTGCGGGGCGTTTCAAGACAGGCTGGCCGCAAAATTTCGCAAGTCGGAGCGTTTCCCGAGCAGGATCAACAGATCGTCCTGCGCGAGGGTGCAGTCAGAGCCATCCTGTCCGAGGAACTCGGTACCGCGCATCACGCCAATGCAGCGCAAGTTGTGGCCGGCGGCATAGGGGATATCCACCAGCGCCTTGCCTTCCAGCGACCGTGGGATCTTGAAGTTCACCACATGGTAGCCGTTGCCAAGGCTCACGTAGTCACGCACCAGCGGATTGTGCAGAACCTGTGCGATATGCATGCCCACGTCGACTTCCGGGTGGATGATCCGATCCACCTTCAGCTTGCTGAGGATACGGTGATGGGTCTTGGTAGTGGCCTTCGCCCAGACCACAGGCACGCCGAGGGTCTTGAGGTTGATGGCCGCCAGGATGGAAGCTTCCAGATCGGAGCCCATTGCGACCAACGCAACATCGCAATCCGCAATTCCTGCCTGTCGCAGGGCAAGATCGTCGCGGGCGTCGATGATCAATGCCTGAGACAATTCATCAGCATATTGACTGACCCGCGCCTCATTGGAGTCTATTCCGATCACATGATTGCCGAAGCGGCTCAGTTCCTTGGCGACGGTCGATCCGAAATTTCCAAGGCCGACGATCACAAAGGTCTGACGTCGATCCGGGTTCTTGCGTATTGCACCCAGCATGCGCATTTTGCTCTCTATGGCGTTGCCGGTTAACCCCGGCAAGAACGGGACAAAGCAAAGGCGCGGTATCTTGGCAAGCCCTCGTCGAGAGTTTGCGAGCCGTCAACTTGGCATCAGATGTCTTGAACAAGCGGAAATCATGCGCCTCACCTTGCCCAAGACACACCGGGAAAAGGCAATGAATTATATAGAGTATGCCAAAGAAACCGATAGAGACGCCTGTCGCTGTAAGATCAGATATAGACCGCCGAGCCTGCGATGCACATATGTCCGGCCTGCAAGACTCGTGCCCGTATTTCGCATGTCGGGCGCAGTTGGCGACCCGATCATGACTTAGACATTCTGCGGCGCGACATGCAAAGGATCGGCAGAAAATACGCGCAAACTCACCACAGGTACTGATCTCACCGCCTGTTGAGTTTAGACCATAAAGCGCCTATGTCGGCGTTAACCCGCACCCTAGAAATCCTCGCAGGATCAAGGACAGCCACGTGGCCACGCATCTTTACCAGAATGATCTTCCCGACACCCTTGACCTTGGACCTGTTGTGGCCATCGACTGCGAAACCATGGGCCTCAACCCGCATCGGGACCGGCTTTGCGTGGTGCAGATGTCCAGCGGCGACGGCAATGCGCATCTGGTTCAGATAGCCAAAGGGCAGAGCGAAGCGCCGAACCTCACACGCATATTGACAGATCCCAAGGTGCTGAAGCTCTTTCACTTTGGGCGCTTCGATATCGCTGCCTTGTATCAGACCTTTGGGGCTCTGACCGCCCCGGTGTACTGCACCAAGATCGCCAGCCGCATGGTGCGCACTTACACGGATCGTCACGGGCTTAAGAACCTGACACAGGATCTGCTTGGCCTCGATATCTCCAAACAACAGCAGATGAGCGATTGGGGCGCCGAGACCCTGACGCAGGCACAACGTGATTACGCCGCCTCTGATGTGCTCCACCTGCACAGGCTGCGCGAGGAATTGGATCTCCGCCTGGAGCGAGAAGATCGCCGCGATTTGGCTCAGGCATGTTTTGATTTCCTGCCCACCCGCGCCCGACTTGATCTGGCCGGATGGCCGGACACCGACATCTTTGCCCATTCCTGAGCAACATCACGTTTCACGTCCCTGACGGGACCCCCGCATAATAGAGTTTGAGAGGAGGCACGGACATGGTGGATCGCTATTCGCGTATCGTTGCCTATCTCAAGGTCGCATTGCCGCTTGCGGCGCTTGCGCTGCTTTCGACCCTGTTTCTCATTTCACGTCGGATCGAAACCGATTCTGCGATACCATTTGCAGAGGTCGACCTCGAAAGTCGTCTGCGCGGACAACAAGTCACTGCCCCATTCTTCACCGGAACAACCAAGACCGGGCACGAAGTCACTATCGCAGCGACCAAAGCCTTGCCGGGTGGCGAAGGAAACACTGCATCGGCAAGTGATCTCGAAGCCGAAATCCGCACGTCTGACGGGCGCAGCATCCTGATGCTGTCAGACGCGGGTTCTGTTCGCCCGGACAAGAACACCGCAGTGCTGACTGGGAATGTTCGGATCATCACGGCAGATGGCACACGTGTCGAAACGGAAACACTGAATGCGCTGCTCGACGGGCTGGAGATCACCAGCCCCGGAACCGTCACGGCAACCGGCCCGTTGGGAGATTTCGAAGCGGGCACGATGCGGATATTCACAAATTCTCAGAACGGTCCCGTACATATTGAGTTCACGGACGGCGTAAAGCTGGTGTACGATCCTGCAAAAGTAGAAAGATAGCCCGTGCTACGACTGACATTAGTTATTCTTTTTGGCCTTACAACACTGCTCCTTTCCCCTGTCGCAATAGCACAAGGGACAGGGGTCTCATTCGGCGTTCTCCAAACAGACACGTCGCAACCTGTTGATATCACATCCGACAATTTGAGTGTGAATCAGGAAGACGGTTCAGCCTTGCTGACCGGAAACGTGCTGATCATTCAAGGTGAGATGCGGCTGAGCGCTGATAATGTGTTGGTGGTCCGGAAAACGGATGGCAACGGGATCGAACGGCTCGAAGCGCGCGGGAATGTACTGTTGGTCAGTGGTGAGGATGCGGCTGAAGCCAGAACCGCAGACTATACCATAGAAAACGGAACGGTCGTGATGCGGGGCGATGTCCTCCTCACGCAGAAGGGCAACACCCTGGGCGCGGAACAAATGACTGTGAATTTGACAACCGGCAACGCAACCCTCAACGGGCGCGTGCGCACCACCTTGCCAGGTAGCGGCGGCGACTGATGGCCCGTCCAGATCTGAAAGTTACCTCAGGCTCATCTGGTTTGCGCATTGAGAAGATGCGCAAGAGCTACCGCAAGAAAGTGGTCATCCGCGACGTGTCGATGGAGTTGAACCGCGGCGAAGTTGTTGCGTTGCTCGGCCCCAACGGTTCCGGCAAGACTACGAGTTTCTACACGATTGCAGGCCTCGTCTTTCCCGAAGCGGGCAGCGTCACCATCGACGGTCAGAATGTCACCACCCTGCCGATGTACCGCAGGGCACGTTTGGGTATCGGCTATCTACCGCAGGAAATGTCGATTTTTCGCGGTCTGTCGGTCGAGGACAATATTTCTGCCGTGCTCGATATCGCGGTCTCGGACGAACACAAACGCCGGGAGCGTTTGGAGGAGTTGTTGTCGGACTTTTCGATAGAACACCTGCGCCGGGCCCCCGCACTTGCGCTGTCGGGTGGCGAACGCCGTCGTGTCGAAATCGCCCGCTGCCTTGCGGCTGATCCGAAATATCTGCTTTTGGATGAACCCTTTGCCGGTGTCGATCCGATCTCCGTTGGCGACATCCGCGGCCTTGTTTCTGATCTCAAAACCCGCGGAATCGGTGTTTTGATAACGGATCACAATGTGCGCGAGACTCTGGAAATCGTGGATCGGGCTTATATCCTTCATGATGGACAGGTACTGATGTCAGGCAGCCCGGCAGAGGTTGTCGAGAACGAAAATGTCCGCCGCGTCTACCTCGGCGACAACTTCCGCATCTCCTAGATAGCCCTACAGCGATCAACACCGGCGAGCGCTCGCCGAAAGGTTGTTAGGACACCTCCTTTGCACGCTGAATTACATTGACTCCGTGCAGGCTTTGTCATCGAATTGAAGCATGGCACATGTGCGACCCGCTGCAGTCTCCGCGATGATCCTGTCTTCAGGGTCCGGCACGCTGCATGCCGCACGTGGCGCCCATCCTTCCTGGCAATCCTAAGACAGACTGAGCAAGTTCCTTGCACCGTTCTGCACGGGTCCAGGCAAAACAAAAAGGAGATCACATGCGTTACAAAGTCAGCGGAAAACAGATCGACATCGGCGAATCTCTACAAACTCATGTAGAGACCGAGCTAAGTGCGGTCTTGGAGAAATACGCAGGCCGACCTACCGACGCGCAGGTCGTTTTCTCCCGCAATGCGCATGAATTTGTCTGCGAAGCAATCGTTCATCTGTCGACAGGCCTGACCTGTCAGGCCAAATCCCATGCCACTGAAATCTATAGCTCCTTTGACGGATGCTTGGAAAAAATGGATAAACAGCTGCGGCGCTACAAGCGGCGGCTGAAGGACCATCACCGGGATCGAGCCGTTCCGGTTGAACTTATGGGGGCCAGCTCGTATATCCTCGCGTCTGATCAAGTGGAATCCGACGCGGAGCCGGAATCGCTGCAACCGATCATTGTGGCTGAGATGGAGACCAAAATCCCATCTTTGTCGGTCGGTGAAGCCGTGATGCAAATGGAGTTGGCTGGCTCTCCCGTTCTGATATTCCGCAACGAAGGAAAAGACGGACTGAACGTGGTGTATCGGCGCGAAGATGGCAACATCGGCTGGATCGATCCCTGATTGAATTTCGAAGGGGCCTCAGAACGGCCCCTTCACCCCGAGTGGAGCAGTGGCAATGCAGATTTCGAACATCCTCAAGCAGGAGGCCGTACGAGTCATCGGAGCGGCATCGAGCAAGAAGCGCCTGTTTCAGGAAGTCGCCGAAGTGGCCCATTCAGCCTATGGGCTTGACGCATCTCCAACCGTAGAAGCGCTGTTGGATCGCGAAAGCCTCGGCCCCACCGGCGTTGGCCATGGGGTCGCCCTGCCGCATGCCCGGCTCAGTGGCATTGATCGCGTGGTCGGTGTGTTTGTTTCGTTAGAGAAGCCTTTGGACTTTGGCGCGGTCGACCGCCAGCCGGTCGATGTGGTCTTTGCATTGTTTGCGCCGGTGGACGCCGGGGTCGAACACCTCAAGGCGCTGGCTTTGGTCTCCCGCACCCTGCGCGAACAGAGTTTTTGCACCAAGCTGCGGGCCAATCCGGACCCGTCGACGCTCCACACAATCCTGACGGAAAGCCAATCGGTGCAAGCGGCCTGAATCCGATAACGCCGGCGTTGCAGGCATGCCGTTGCCAGGTGTCCGCACCGCTGCCGACGGCGACTACGACCAATCTCCGAATCCATAGATAAGATAGTCGCGCGCGTAAATCGATCGGCAGATGGCCTCCAGCTTGTCATCATAGATATCCGCCAATGAGAATGGCTTCCCGGTGCCACAGGCAGGGACGGAGGCTGGCTTCATGCGCCCCAGCTTGCGTGCAAGCCACGGCAGATCCTCTGTCATGTCGGCCTCTCGGAAGATAAAATCTGGCGCACCCAACTCAGAAAACCCTTTGATGATCTGCGTTTGGCTTGCCCAATGCGGATCTATGCGAATTGCGGTTTGGCCGGAAAGATTTGCTTTCAGGAAGACCAAGAATTGCTCAAACGCTGCACGATGCTGCGCGCGCGTGTAGGATTGATCTGGCTCACCTTCCGGTACAGTGAGGTCAAAACGTCGGCGCAACGTGTTGCGGATCTGGGTCATACTTCCCGTCGCCGTCGTCAATATCTTCCTGCAAAACACGTCATGTGCCCGCGCCAACGGATGCCGCACAACCGTAAAGCTGCGATGATCGGGGGTGCCGCGTCGCCATTGCCGCAGCTGTTTCTGGTTCATACCGCTGATCAGACCCTCAGCAGACACATGGTCCAACTCACCCATCCAGTTTGTCACCACTTGCTCAAGCCCGTTGCGGATCGGCATATAGAGGAGCGGCGTCACAACTCCCGCAACATATCCTGGCACTGCAGGACCACGACGTGGTTCAAAATTTGGCGTTCGCGACAGATTGAACCGATCCAAACCGGACAGCGCCGCCGCCATATCCTCAGGGTTCGTCACCTTTGATGTAACCGGAGCTGGGTTTTGCCGCTTCAAGCTGTCATCCAGAGCCTCAAGACGAGCCGACACACCAAGCCAAGCTGCTAACCCATTCATCACGTCAAGGTTCTGCAGGTCCTCATACGCAATGTAGAAGCCCGTTTGACCCGTGCGTTGCATGTGGTTCAACAGCTGCACCTGAAAGGCCTGCTGATCCTCGACATGCGTGCTGAACTCCGTTGCATCAAAGGTCGCCTTGGCATCTTTGCGCCTGGCCACATTGGTCAGCTTCCACTGGCCGGTGGCCTGCGCGATTTTCCATGAGACGTAGCTGTCGAGCGGATTGCGGGTCAGGATGATCTTCGCGACGCGAGGATCATCGAGAACCTGGTCCAGAATCCGAGGATCATGATCGTGAAAGTAACGAAATCCACGTAGCGCACCCGCATCCGACCGGATCGCATCCAAGAGCTGCAAAGGCTCTGCGTCACGGGTATCTTGTGTGATGCCAAGGATCTCCGTCCGGTTTGGGTAGCCAATAAAATGCGGATTGAACGCTTCACCGTGGCAAACCACGCCCTCAAGTGCATTGAGGTTCGTCTCGAGAAAATTCGAACCTGTACGCATTTCAGCAAACACGACGAATGAGGAGAAGCTGCCGGTCATATGCTTTACTTTACCAGATAGACTTTACGCGGGCGCTGCATCGCACGGGAGGGCGTAGCCTCCACCGGGAAATCACCCATCAGATAGGGATGCATCCCTTGGTTTTTCAGATTTTGAAGGAACTGGCCAAACCCGTCCAGGTCAACCAGTTGGGGCGCCTCGCCGATGTGGTTGGTGGCAGATGGTCCAATTTCGTCAATGATCGTTTGCAGATTCTCCATCGGCGCCTCGATAAATTCCGCCATGCTCCAGATGCGAATGCGAGCGCTCGCCCATTGTGAGCGAAGCAGCTTCAGATGATTGGCTTCAATCCACTGTAGACGGGCAGCCTCGCGACGCAAATCGGCGAAGTTCCGGTTTGATCGGAACAGGCTCACAGCCCATGCCCCGGAAATCACCGAAATTTGCGCGTTGGTATCGCGGCTCATGAAACTGTTGGCCTTCTGCGTATCCCGCGGGCCAAACTGAAAACACTGCCGTTCTCCGCGCGTGTTCCAGATCAAATTGGCAAGAAAACTCTCGGGGTTGTGGTCACGCTGCACCGCGCTGTCGCTGAGGCAACCATTGAACAGCGGCTGAGCGCCAGAAAATTCCGCCCGCTCAGGCGCGAATAGATGCCCGTGCACCCGTGTGCCGGTTGCACGCCCGAGCCAGATTTCGAAGTCCTCGAACAACTCCGCAAACCCCTGAAACACCGAATAAGGGCCCGACGTCAGGCCGTTCTCCGCACCGTGTCGCGGAAATCGGCTCTGCATGTAGAGCCCACGGCGGCCGCGTGTGCGTCGCTCCACCGCCTTGGCAAAGATCCTGTCGATCTTGCCGGGATTGGGCTCCGTGCGCTTCGTTTCAGCGGATGGCGGCGAGAGAAACGCCTGATAGAGCCGCTCAGCCTGAGGCCATATCTTGCGCGCAACAAAGCAATCAGACCGCCGCAACAGCTGCAAGTGGTCATCATAAAAGATGTGCGGTTTGCCCTGGTAGTCAAATTTTGACAACGTCAGCGAGCGGCTCTCGATCTTGCTGGAATGCAGGCGTGCCAGAGTCTGATAGTAGCTTTCATCTGGAATCCACACATACCGGAAATAGGCGTCGTTGCGGGGCCGCTCCGGATCGTTAAGAATGGCCGACAGCGTCTTTCGCGTCAGGCACCACCACTGACTGCCCATATGCGGGACCAACCCGGCCGGAATGCGGCGACGGACCTTCAGTTTGCGCTGAACATTCACATAGGCGTCAAACAGCTTGCGCTGACGCTTCCAGGAAATGGGAAAGTGAAGCGTGAAGCGCTCCGTGCTCAAGCCACCCACGATCCACGGCACATCCGCAGTTGTCGCACTTTCGATAAAATCGGTTTCGGGTCGCTGCTGCAGATAGTCTACGAGTTCCTGCACCGGGCGCAGTGGCAGACAGGACCCAGAGGCCAGATACACGTGACCCACATCCGGAAACTCCTTAAGCAGCAGCTCCGATGCGGACTGGGAAGCGGATACAATCCCCCATGTGCCCCATTCACAGCGATGTCGGCGGGAAAATCGCACCAGTGGGTTCTTCGATAACCGTTCGCGAAAGGCCTGGAACGTGCGCGCTTCAACCTTACGATCCACATGTATTACGACGGGGCAGCCCCCGGCCGTCCAGTGGCGCGTCACCTGCTCTGCGCGGTCAAGAGCCGTATGGACCAGCATGACGATGCCCACGGTGCTCATGCCCAGTTCCCCTTGGACATCAGGCCGAGGATCTCCAGCTGCCGCCAGTTGATGTATTTCTCACTCCACTTACACCAAAGCTCAGGCCGCTCCTGCAGCAGCTCGGCATAGGCCTTGTACTCGACCGAGCCGGCATAATGCTCGCGGCGGCGCAGCTCCTCCTGTGCCTTGGCGGAGAACGTATCGAGAAATTTGGTGTGCAGCAGGATGCCGCTGGCTTTCTCGCCACCATTGTCATCGTAGACCTGGTTCAATCCGCGCGGCAACAGCATGTGGGTCGAACTGACATAAGCGTATTTACGACTCCACTTGACCAAAGGGATCTTGTTCAGCGCCGGAGCAATTTTGGGCCGATCCGCAAAGAAGACCCTCGCCCGTGGCCCACCCTGAATCCAGAGGTTTCCAAACCTCTCATTCTTGCGAATGGTGTAGTTCCCACTGTCGAACCACTGAACAATATCAAGCGGATCCTGCCCCGCCTGATATGGTACCTCGTCGATACGTCCCTTGGGATAGAGGTCCAGAAGCATGGCCGAGAAACTGCGAATACGGGCTTCATCAAGCCAATCTGTAAGCGCCCGCACCGGACGTGTATCGCAAAAGGGGTAAACGAAGAACTCATCCGGATCGACTACGAGCGACCAGTGACCATCGGCGTATTTGCGCAGCAGGTAGTTCATCCAATCGACACCAAAGGTCGCCCGCTTGTAGCTGGACTTGCTGTGCCAAACCGACACATCGGGCATGCCCTTCAGGTAGGACAGACAACCATCGTCTGAATCATTATCCACAAAGAAGAAGTGATTTACGCCAAGGCTACGGTAGTACTGCAGAAAATATGGAAGGCGAATGGTCTCGTTGCGAAATGTCGAGAACAGCAGGATATCACCCGGACGAATTCGACCGGTATTGTCCTGCACCGTACGCAACTCACGCGATTTGCGCAGCGCCCGAAGGAGCCGACGCTTCCGCTTCAGGCGCATGCGATACGAGTCCCAGCCCTTCACCAGTAAACTGCCCCCAACTGAACACCGCTGGCCAAACCATCAGCCAGGCTATTATCTCTTTTCAGCCATGTATCTCATGTAAACATAATGGAAACAATGCGTATAGAAACCATTGCCGACCTCACATAATCGGTCTCAGCCTGACCAGTTGCCACGCGTCATCAGCCCTAGCGATTCCATATGCTGCCAGCCTTGATATCGCTCAGACTCGCTATGCCAGAGGGTCGGGTTTTCGCTCAGACGATCATAGTACTCATCATATCGGTCCGCGTGCGTGAAATGCTCTCCACGCGTCTTCTCCGTGACTGATTTATCGACGATTTCATCCAGGAACTTTGTGTGCAAGAAGATGCCAGTCGGCACTCCACTGCGCGCGTCAAAGACTGCATTCAGGCGTCGCGGCAGCGCGATATGGGTCGAGCTGACATAGGCGTAGCGGCGGCTCCAACGGACCAACGGCACCTTATGGAGATGCGGTGCGAAGTCGGGGCAGTCCGCAAAGAACAGCCGCTGCCGGGGGCCGCCCCGGATTGAAATATTCCCGTATTTCAACTGGCGTTCCCATGTATAACCCCAGCCGTCGAACCAGCTCAATGTGCGCGTGGGGTCGTCGCCCACAGTGTAGGCCTGCTCCGCAACTGGGCCTTTGGGGTACATATCCAACATCATTGCACCAAACGCGGGAACCCCCTGCGCATCCAGCCACGCGGTCAGATCCCCAAGGCCCCGATGCTCCATATGCGGGATTATCAGCAGCTCATCCGCATCCGCCGTCAGGCACCAATGCCCGTGGCCATAACGGATCTGTAGCCACGTCAGCCAATCGACGCCAAATCGCGCCGCCTTATAGCTGGCCCCGGTGGTCCAAAGCGACACATCCGGCTGCTCTGCCAGAAACGCCTGCGTATCATCAGTGCTGCCGTTATCGACAAAGAGAAAATGCCCGACTCCCAGTCGTCGGTAATGTGTCAGGAAATACGGGAGCCGGCGGCATTCATTGCGCACCGTAGACAGGCAAAGGATACTATCGGTCGCGCGCTGGTCGGTGCGATCCGCGATCACCCGAAGTGCATGACGGGCCTGCAGACCGCGCCAAAGCAAACGTCGTCGTTTCCATCGCATACGGTAGGCCGCGAGAAGCGCGCTATGCCACCCATGGCCAACCGACATATCAGCGCTCGTACTGGCCGACTTGATGCCATTGCCATGCGTCGGCGATCATCTTCTCAAGCGTTGAGCGCTTTGGCTCCCAGCCCAGTTCCTCACTGGCCCGCGTCGAGCCCGACACCAGTTTGGTGCAATCACCGGCCCGCCGATCGCCAACGGAATATGGCACCTCCTGATTGGTGACCGCACGGGAATGATCAATCACTTCGCGCACCGAGAAGCCCGACCCGGTGCCAAGGTTGAATACCCGGCTGCCCTTGCCGTTTTCCAGCCACTTCAACCCAAGGACATGTGCGTCAACAAGGTCGCAGACATGCACGTAATCGCGAATGCAGGTTCCATCCGGCGTGTCATAATCCGTCCCAAACACTGTCAGCGCTGCACGTTCGCCTCGGATCGCCTGGATCATCAACGGGATCAAATGTGTCTCCGGTTGATGAAACTCACCAACTTCGGCCTCTGGATCCGCACCAGCGACGTTGAAGTAGCGAAAGATCACCGACCGCAGTCCATATGCAGCCTCGAAATCTCCAAGGATGTCTTCGACCGCGCGCTTTGATGCGCCATAGGCGTTCAGTGGCTTTTGCGATGTTGCCTCATCCAGCACAACATTGTCGTGCTCACCATAGGTGGCGCAGGTCGAGGAAAACACGAAGTTCATACAACCCGCATGAACGGCCGCTTCAATCAGGCATAACGAGCCACCGACATTGTTTGCCCAATACCGACCGGGCTGACTCATAGCCTCGCCAACCTGACTCAGTGCCGCAAAGTGCATGACAGCGGCTGGTTGGTACTTCGCAAAAACCTCATCAAGGCGGGCGCGATCTGTCAGTTCGCCGCGTTCAAACGGGCCGAATTTCACCGCATCCTGCCAGCCCGTCACGAGATTGTCGTAGGTGACGGGTGTATAGCCATCCAGTTTCAGTGCCTTGCAAGCATGAGAGCCGATATAACCAGCCCCTCCTGTTACCAGTACATAGGTCAATGAGGGTCTTCTCCTGCAACAATAGTTCGCCTGCACTTTGCACAGTTCGAGCCGTCCCTTCAAACAGGGCAGGCTCGAACTGTCGTGTAGAAACGCGAAATTTACTCGGCGGCCCGACGATCTTGTGTGATGGTCGTGATGTAATTCATCAGGTCATCACGCAGTTCTTCGCGCTCCAACGCGAAAGCCACGGTTGCCTGCAAGAAGCCGGATTTCGAACCACAATCAAACCTCTCGCCTTCAAAGCGGTAGCCATACACTGGCACATCGGATGAGATGTCCGCGGCGATAGCATCGGTGAGTTGGATCTCCCCGCCAGCCCCTTGCTTGAGTTGGTTCAAATTGCGCAAAACCGAAGGGGACAGGATATAGCGCCCAATCACCGCGAGGTTCGAAGGTGCATCCTCAGCTTTGGGTTTTTCGACCATCCCGTTAACCGATACAACGGACCCCATGTTCTCTTTTACATCGAGCACGCCATAAGACGACGTTTTCTCGGGCGCGACTTCCATAGCCGCCACCATGTTGCCTCCAGTCTCGGCATAGGCCTCGACCATCTGCTGGAGGCAGGGCTTTTCTCCCGCGATGACATCATCAGGCAAAATCACCGCGAATGGCTCATCTGCGATCAGGCGACGCGCACACCATACAGCGTGGCCCAGCCCCAAAGCCTTGTGCTGGCGAATGTAGGCAATCGCTCCGGAATCCATATTGGTAGATTTGAGCACTTCGAGCAGATCATTCTTGCCCTTCTTACGCAGCTCCTGCTCAAGAACCGGAGAATGGTCGAAATAATCCTCCAACGCCCCCTTGCCGCGCGACGTAACGAAGATGAACTCCTTGATCCCTGCAGCCCGCGCCTCATCAATGGCGTACTGCACCAACGGACGATCAACCAGCGTCATGATTTCCTTTGGTACGGACTTCGTCGCAGGCAGAAAACGTGTCCCCAGACCGGCGACTGGAAAGATAGCTTTGGTGACTTTTCTACGCATTTAAACTCTCAATTTTCTAAGGACACGAGTGCGCATTCCCATTGCCTCGCAAGAGGATCGTTTCTCGGGCACTACAATTCGCGCAATGCATGGCTCGGATCAGGGCTCCCGGCACCACTGCACAACTCAATTTAACATGGTGAGACCCATAGGGTTCTAGAAAAACCAGCCTAGCTCAGGCCCATTTTTCGCATCATGTGCTCAATTTTCGGCATATCTTGCGGATTGTTGAGTTCCCAGAACTCTCGACCACGCGCCTCGACCTCGACGCAGAGGATCTTGCGCCCGTTCTCCAGAAACCGCAGCTGCTCCAACCCTTCGAGTGTTTCGAGCGGCCCCACCTTCCACTGCGGATAAGCCTTCAGCGCGTCCGGACGATAGGCGTAGACACCGACGTGATGGAACACAGGGGTCTCATCCGCATCCTGGTAGGTCTCGGCACAGAACGGGATGACTTCCTTCGAGAAATAGAGCGCACTATGATCGCCAGAGAATACGGCGGTCGTCCCACCAACACGCCCGGACCGGCGATCTTCCAACAAACTGTTGAGTGTGCTGCCGTCACACCGCAGAACCGGCGTCGCCAGCCCCATGCCAGTTGCATCCTTCAACCCAGAAATCAGGTCCTCGATGAACCATGGCGGTGTCAGAGGCGCGTCCCCTTGCAGATTGACCACAATTTCGTAGCCTCCGCCCAGTGCCGCATGGGCCTCCGCACATCGTTCAGTTCCGTTGGCGCAGTCTGCAGACGTCATAACAACTTCTGCTCCGAAGCCTTCCGACACGGTTCTGATCCGGTCGTCATCGGTCGCAACGACAACCCGGTCCACACCCTGAACCTCCATTGCAGCGCGCCAAGATCTCTCGATAAGCGTGCGCGCCTGGCCAGACGCACCGGTCAGCTCCGCGAGCGGCTTGCCGGGAAAACGAGAGGACGCATAGCGTGCCGGGATCACGATGAGAACGGACATTCAGGCCTCTTTCAATTCGACATCAGGGGCGTAGGCGATGAAAAACGGATTGGCGTATCCCTCTTTTCCATACCGCAGCGGGCTGTGATCGTCGTAACGGACAACCGCGCCTCCTGCACCGCTCAAGACCGCATGACCTGCGGCCGTATCCCATTCCATCGTGCGCCCGACGCGCGGATAGAGATCAGCCTCACCTGTCGCGACAAGGCAGAACTTCAAAGACGATCCGGCGCTCTTCATGTCCTTTACGCTGTATTTATTGATGTAATCGTCCGTGGCTTGGTCCCGATGCGATTTAGAGGCGACCACCATGAGCGCGTCATTGTCGCTCGCGGCCACGCGGAGTTGCGTGGTGGTGCCAGCGGCTTCCAGGCCAAACGGACCCTGCTCCTCAACTGAAGAGCCGTCAGCAAGAGTGTAGAACATACGATCACGCGCCGGGGCGTACACCACACCGCGGGTCGGAACACCGGCCTCGACGAAGGCAATATTCACCGTGAAGTCGCCACGACGGTTGATAAACTCCTTGGTTCCATCCAACGGATCCACAATCAGGAACGTATCACCTTTGCTCTTGTGAGAGTCGGCCTGCTCCTCGGTCACCAGCATGATATCCGGGAACGCCGCGCGCAGACCGGCCGAGATCAATGCGTCGGCTGCCTCATCTGCCTCGGTAACCGGACTGTCGTCTGATTTGACTTTTACGTCGAAATCATCCGCCTCGTAGATCTCCATGATCTTTTGCCCAGCTTCCAGCGCAAGACGTCGCATCGCGACGACCAGTTCGTCATAATTCACCGTAAGACCCCCCAAAGATCCACATGTTGCCACAAAGAATTGCGCTTCTTATGCTTACTTCGCAATGGGTCAGCAAGGAATCCATGCGATTATAGGCAACACACTGCTGAAATTGAGGCCATGTTTCGATATCGCACCGATAGGTCATCGCTGTCCCGCGCCATTACGCTGAGTGAAGTTGTCTTCCACTCGGTCGTGCGCAGCATTCGCTCGAAACATCACAACGCATTTTTCGCGTTGGGGATGAACATCATTCAGGCGGTGATGTTCGTGATGTTCTTTTACTTCATGTTCACTGTCCTCGGCATGCGTGGCGCGGCAATCCGTGGCGACTTTCTTCTCTACATGATGTCAGGCGTCTTCCTGTTCATGACACACACCAAAACCGTCGGCGCGGTTGTTGGCGCTGAAGGCCCGTCGAGCCCGATGATGCAGCATGCGCCAATGAACACAACCATTGCGATTCTGTCCGCAGCGATCGGGGCACTCTATGTTCAGGTGCTGTCGATGCTGATCATCCTGTTCATTTATCACGTCGCCTTCACGCCGATCCAGATTGAAGAGCCCATTCCGGCCTTTGGCATGTTGCTGCTCGGCTGGGCGTCGGGTGCGGCCATTGGCTTGGTTCTATATGTTCTGAAACCCTGGATGCCGGGCCTGATCGGGATTATATCAACGGTCTATCAACGCTCCAACATGCTGTTTTCCGGCAAAATGGTGCTCGCCAACACGCTACCCGGAAACATGTTGCCGCTGTTCATATGGAACCCCCTGTTTCACGTCATCGATCAGGCCCGCGGCTATATTTTCATCAACTACAACCCGCATGTCACTTGGTGGGAATACACGGCTTGGTTGGCACTCGTGTTCTTTGTCCTTGGCCTGATGGGCGAGTTTTACACACGCCGTGCAGTCTCCCTCAGCTGGAGCGCCCGTCGCTGATCCCGGCATTGCGATTGTCAGGTCACCACCCTCAGTGTGAGATTAACCCGCCCTCCCTTCGGCAACAGGCGCGACGACTTGAAACGAATACGGTCAACGCCGTGATAGGCCAGCCGAGCCGAACCACCCATCACGACCACATCGCCTGAATTGAGCCAGATCGACTCGGTCTTTTCCTTGCGGCTTGTACCTCCGAGCAGCAGCAACCCGTCATCGCCAAGCGAAATCGAAACCACAGGATAGGAAAAATCCGCCTCATCCTTGTCCTGATGCAAACCCATCCGCGCGCCTTCACCGTAGTAGTTGAACAGGCAGCACTCCGGCGCGCGTTCCGAATCAACCAGCCCATGCCAGACATCGAGCACCTCGGCGGGGATGCCGGGCCAGGGCCGTCCGGACGGATGCTCGGCCTCATAGCGATATCCGCTGCTGTCACTAAACCAGCCGAAGGCGCCGGCCGACGTCATGCGGACTGACATCTTCCCCCCCCCCGGCACATCGGGCGCGAACAACGGCGCAGAACGCAGAACCGGGCGCAAAGCTTCGATGAGCGCGCGCTGCGTCTCTGAGGGCAGGAAACCCTTGTGAATTTCGAATCCACGCACCTTCAGTCGCGTCATTTACCCAATCTTCACTCTGTTTGTCGCAAAAGCGTTCAGAATTGCCCATAACAGGGCAATCGTGCGGTTGCAGGGGTGATTTTCGCTCCCTATATACGCCGGGAAGCGGTCGGGTGCAGACCCTATCGCAACTGAATCGGGGCCGGAATGCCAAAACGGGTTTCGGCTTCGGGTAATCGCCTTGTGAAGTAAAAGGGATCAAACACAATGAGCAAAGTGATCGGGATCGACCTCGGTACCACCAACTCCTGCGTTGCCATCATGGATGGGTCTCAGCCCCGCGTGATTGAAAACGCTGAAGGTGCGCGCACCACCCCCTCCATCGTCGCCTTCACCGATGAAGAGCGCCTTGTTGGCCAGCCGGCAAAACGCCAAGCCGTGACCAACCCGGACAACACCATTTTTGGTGTGAAGCGCCTCGTCGGTCGTCGGTTCGACGATAGCGACCTCGCCAAGGACAAGAAAAACCTGCCGTTCGCCGTCGTTGACGGTGGCAATGGTGATGCGTGGGTCGAAGCCAAGACTGAGACCTATTCTCCCTCCCAGATTTCCGCTTTCATCCTCGGCAAGATGAAAGAAACCGCGGAGAGCTACCTGAGCGAAGAAGTAACCCAGGCGGTCATCACCGTTCCGGCCTACTTCAACGACGCCCAGCGTCAGGCCACCAAAGACGCCGGCAAAATCGCCGGTCTCGAAGTGCTGCGCATCATCAACGAGCCGACCGCGGCTGCGCTTGCCTATGGCCTCGACAAAGCTGAGACTCAGACCATCGCAGTCTATGACCTTGGCGGTGGTACCTTCGACGTCACCATCCTCGAAATCGACGATGGTCTGTTCGAAGTAAAATCCACCAATGGCGACACGTTCCTCGGCGGTGAAGACTTCGACATGCGCATCGTGAACTACCTCGCTGGTGAGTTCAAAAAAGAGCATGGCGTTGACCTGACCAAGGACAAGATGGCGCTGCAGCGTCTGAAAGAAGCCGCCGAGAAAGCAAAGATCGAGCTGTCCTCCTCCAGCCAGACCGAGATCAACCAGCCGTTCATCTCGATGGACTCCTCCACCGGCCAGCCGCTGCACATGGTTATGAAGCTGACCCGTGCGAAGCTGGAAAGCCTCGTCGGTGACCTGATCAAGAACTCCATGAAGCCCTGCGCCGCCGCGCTGAAGGATGCGGGCCTCTCTGCTTCCGACATCGATGAGGTGGTTCTGGTCGGTGGTATGACCCGGATGCCGAAAGTCATCGAAGAGGTGACCAAGTTCTTCGGCAAGGAACCGCACAAGGGTGTGAACCCGGACGAAGTGGTCGCCATGGGCGCCGCCATTCAAGCTGGCGTTCTGCAGGGTGACGTGAAGGACGTTGTTCTTCTCGACGTGACCCCGCTGTCGCTGGGTATCGAGACCCTCGGTGGCGTCTTCACCCGCCTGATCGACCGCAACACCACGATCCCCACGAAGAAGTCTCAGGTCTTCTCCACCGCTGAGGATCACCAGAACGCCGTGACAATCCGGTGTTTCCAGGGTGAGCGCGAAATGGCGTCCGACAACAAGATGCTCGGCCAGTTCAACCTTGAGGACATCCCGCCGGCACCGCGCGGCATGCCGCAGATCGAAGTGACCTTCGACATCGATGCCAACGGGATCGTTTCCGTGTCTGCTAAGGACAAAGGCACCGGAAAAGAGCAGAAGATCACCATCCAGGCCTCCGGTGGTCTCTCGGACGACGACATCGAAAAGATGGTGCAGGACGCCGAAGACAATGCCGAGGCGGACAAGGAACGTCGCGAGCTGATCGAAGCCCGCAACCAAGCCGAAAGCCTGATCCACTCGACCGAGAAATCTGTCGAGGAGCACGGCGACAAGGTCGATCCGTCCACCGTCGAAGCGATCGAGCTGTCGATTGCCGCGCTGAAGGATGATCTGGAAGGCGACAAGGCGAACGCCGAGAAGATCAAATCCGGCATCCAGAACGTCACCGAAGCGGCGATGCGTCTGGGCGAGGCGATCTACAAGGCTCAGGCGGACGAAGGTGGCGAGGCGGATGAACCCGCAGCAGCCGATGATGAAGCGTCCTCTGGCTCTGCAAACGATGACATCGTTGATGCCGAGTTCGAGGATCTGGACGACAACAAGCGCTAAGGCTGCACCTTGGCCAAAGGTGGGCCGGTCCGATCCCGGGCCGGCCCTCTTTCGTTGAGGCAGAAGGGATTTTCCGATGTCAAAACGTGACTACTACGAGGTGCTCGGGGTCTCTAAAGGGGCCAGCGCCGACGAGATCAAAAAGGGCTTTCGCAAGAAAGCCAAGGAGCTGCACCCGGACCGAAATTCCGACAATCCGGATGCAGAAGCACAGTTCAAGGAAGCCAACGAAGCCTATGACGTTCTGAAAGATGCAGAACGCAAGGCTGCCTATGATCGCTATGGTCATGCCGCCTTCGAAAACGGCATGGGCGGCGGCGGTGGCGGCGGACGTCCCGGCGGCCACCCAGGCGGTGACTTCTCCTCCGCCTTCTCCGACGTGTTCGACGACCTGTTCGGAGATTTCATGGGCGGTGGCGGACGCGGAGGTGGGCGCCAACGCGCATCTCGCGGGGCAGACCTGCGCTACAATCTGCGCCTGTCCCTTGAGGAAGCCTTTGCCGGGCTGCACAAGACCATCAACGTGCCGACCTCTGTCAGCTGTTCCTCCTGCGAGGGCACGGGGGCCGAGGGTGGTGCAGAGCCCACAACATGTCCCACCTGTTCCGGCATGGGCAAGGTACGCGCTCAGCAGGGCTTCTTCACCGTCGAACGCACCTGTCCGACCTGTTCGGGTCTTGGTCAGATGATCAAGAACCCCTGCAAGACCTGCCACGGTCACGGCAGGGTGGAAAAGGATCGTTCGCTTTCCGTGAACATCCCCGCAGGTGTTGAAACCGGCACTCGCATTCGACTTGCCGGCGAAGGCGAGGCAGGCTTGCGCGGTGGCCCGCCCGGCGATCTCTACATCTTCATCGAGGTTGCGCGGCACGAGCTGTTCGAACGTGAAGGCAACAATCTCCATTGTCGCGTCCCGGTCTCCATGGCCAAGGCCGCGCTGGGTGGCGCCATTGAGGTGCCCACCATCGATGGTGGTCGTGGCCGAGTGCAGATCCCAGAGGGCAGCCAATCCGGCCGTCAGATGCGCCTGCGCAACAAGGGCATGCCTGCGCTTCGCGGTGGTGGCGTTGGTGATATGTTCATCGAGCTTGCGGTGGAAACGCCAGTCAGCCTGACCGCCCGTCAGAAGGAGATCTTGAAGGAGTTTGATGAGCTTTCGGAGGAAAACAACAATCCCGAAAGCCGTAGCTTCTTCTCTTCCGTCAAAAGCTTCTGGGACGGCATGAAGGGCTGAACCACGAGGCAAACACCAAGTAGCCGGGCCATCGAACTCGAAGGCCCGGCTTATTCTGCAAAACGCCCATTGGGCGTTTTTCTTTTTGATAGTATCACGCAGACAATCGCAGGCGTTAAGAACTCGCTAACCATATCGCCCTCACCATGGAGTGATGGGAAAGCCTGGTCATTTCAACGAACAGATGCTCCCCTTATTCGGGGACGATGACGAAGCTCCTGCGACTTCTGTGCCGCAAGGGCGCCTCCCATCTTACATCAAAGATCATCGCGCCCGATTGCGCGCACGTTTCATGAGCGGTGGTGCGGACGCCATGCCCGACTACGAGCTGCTAGAGTTGATCCTGTTCCGCTCTATCCCGCGCAAAGATGTCAAACCTCTTGCGCGCGCGTTGCTGGACCAATTCGGTGACTTCAATCGTGTCGTCAGCGCCTCTCCGGAACGGCTTTCGAAGATGTCTGGCATTGGTGACGCAGTCATCTGCGATCTAAAGGTCATCCAATCTGCCGCCCAACGCATGTCCCGGGCCAGAATCATGCAGCGACAAGTGATTTCCAGCTGGGACGCGCTTCTGGATTACTGCCACACCACCATGGCCCACCGTGAAACCGAGCAGTTCCGCGTGCTCTTTCTCGACCGCAAGAACGTTCTCATCGCCGATGAAGAGCAGGCGGAGGGCACCGTGGACCACGTTCCTGTCTATCCTCGCGAGGTTGCAAAACGTGCGCTGGAACTGAACGCCAGTGCGATCATTCTCGTACACAATCATCCATCTGGCGACCCAACTCCGTCGCAGTCCGACATAGCGATGACACGCAAAATTGAAATGGCCCTGGAAGCGCTCAGCATCACGCTACATGATCATCTGATTATAGGTGCCTCGGCGGAACTTTCCTTTCGATCTGACGGGCTTCTTTGATCCCACGCCCTGAATGCTACACATTGGGCGCAATGCACGTGCCCCGCTCGCGTGCCATCTCTGGTGCTCGTTTAGGCCAATTTGCTTTCGAAACCGACTGGACTGTTGTCACCACGCTGAGTGCTTCGGGCGCAGGTAGCAAATGCGGCTGATGTGCTGGAGTATTGCCACTTCAGTGGATCGGCATCTAACCGTCTTGCATCGACGGAAGTGCCTACAGGCGCAGTTTCTCACACCTGAACCCGAGGCAAAGGTATGAAAAACTCTCTGATAACTGTGATCAGGCACTTACTCAATTCTAGCAAGGGCCTCAGTATCAGATAAAAGCTCAGCGCGGAGGGACGGATAGAACACACCGCTTTCGACGCTGAAAGCGCGATCACTGGTGCACAGTAGGGAGACGACGGTCAGCGACCACTGCCAGCCCTGCGTAGGAGAAGCGCCAGTCGGTTGAAACTGCCCTTAACCCCATCTGCTTCTGCACGGCCGAAGAAACCGTCGAGTTCCGGCCAAATCTTCACAGCCTGATCCAGGACAAGATCGTTCCCCTCTGAGTAAAGGCCCGCACGGATCATCACCTCGGATTGCTCATAGGCGCCAAGGAATCTGCGAACCGCGAGAATCATTTCATTCTCATCCTTTGTGGCCGCCGCTGGAAGACTTCGCGACACCGAACGGGAGACATCGATCGCCGGGAAGCGCCCACGTTCGGCGATTTCACGGTTGAGTACAATGTGCCCGTCCAAAACCCCGCGCAGGATATCTGCTATCGGCTCGTCCATATCCGAGCCCGCGACAAGAACACTGAACACCGCCGTGATGTCGCCCTGCCCGTCCGAACCGGGCCCAGCACGCTCACACAAGCCTGTGATAAGCGGCGTTACGGAAGGGGGAAACCCACGCAAAGCCGGAGCCTCGCCGGAGGCGACGGCGATCTCACGATGCGCCTCGGCAAAACGTGTGATCGAATCCGCCATGAAGAGCACGTTGAGACCCTGATCTCGGTAGTGTTCTGCCACGGACATCGCGGCCCATGCGCACCGGCGGCGCACCAACGCCGATTGGTCCGATGTCGCAGCCACAACGACTGCACGCTTCATACCCTCGGGGCCCAAAACCTCTTTTACGAAGTGATTGACCTCGCGTCCGCGCTCGCCGATCAGCGCCATTACAACCACGTCTGCTTCCATGTTCTCGGCCAATTGCGCCATCAGGGTGGATTTCCCGACACCGGAACCAGCGAACAGACCAATACGTTGCCCAGTCACGATCGGCAGCACCGTGTTGAGAATCGCAAGGCCAGTGGACAATCGTTTCCCCAAACCGCGGCGCGCCGCTGCCTTGGGTGGGCTGGCCATGAGATCACGACTGTCGACCCCGCCCAACATCGGCTTACCGTCCAGTGGCTCTCCGAACGGATCAATCACGCGACCTATCCAACTGTTGTCCGGCGCGAACTCCGGCGTCTGGAACAGCAGCACCGCATCACCGATAGACGCACGTTCAGGCGCGGTGTCTGGCAGCATTCGAATATGCTCCGCACCGATCGCCAGTACCTCTCCATGCAGATCGTCCCGTTTGCCGCGACGCAACACCAGCCGGTCCCCGATGCGCGCCTGATCTTCGAGACCTGATACTTCGATCTCGCCACCGGAAATTCCGGTCACCCGTCCCATTGGGGCCGCCAGTCGAGTATTGGCCAGTTCTTGGCTGAGCGCTTGGATCGATTTCATCATCTGCGGGTTCTCCAACATTCCTCTGAAAACAATTTCTAAAGGAATCAGGGTTAAGCCTTGATTGAAATTAATCGAGGGAGAAGCCCCGGTGTTCGAAAGACTGAATGTTTTTAACGTCGCATTTTCCATGGCGACACATGCGGGTAAGCGTCAGGCGCTTATCTCAGAGAATATCGCAAATGCGGATACCCCAGGGTATCACGCAAAGGATATCAAACCCTTCAAGGAAGTCTTTGCCGCTGGCGAAGCGCAGGGCGACATGATCGCCACACGCGGGTCGCATATCAACGGCGCCGACGGCTCTGGGTTCGATTGGGCGGTAACCACGAACGATTCGTCCGTGGACCCCAATAACAACTCCGTTTCGATCGAGGAACAAATCCTCAACGGGGTAGAAGCCAAACGGCAGCATGACCGCGCATTGGCAATCTACCGTTCATCCATGAACATCCTGCGCGCCAGCCTTGGCCGCAGTTGAATCGGAGTATGAATCATGAATGAGTTTTCCAAATCCTTGGCAGTAACTGCCAGCGCACTGCGTGCTCAGGCAGCCCGTTTGACCCACGTTTCCGAGAACATCTCGAACGCGGATACGCCAGGCTATCGCCGTAAAACCGTTTCCTTTCAGGCCGTACGCGACCTGGAAACGGACGTGAGCCAAGTCAAGGTGGGCCGTGTCTCGCTGGACCGCAGTGAGTTGGATCAAATTCACGACCCTTCACACCCTCTGGCCGATGAAACTGGTCACTACGAAGGGTCCAACGTCGATCTGATGATCGAAGTCGCCGACGCGCGCGAAGCGCAGCGTACCTACGAAGCAAACTTGAAAATGTTCGATCAGACACGGCAAATGTCGTCCTCTCTGATGGACTTGTTGCGTCGCTAACCTGAACAGATTGGAGATCCAGAATGGATATTCGTTCACTTACCGCTACCTCCGGCTATGCCGCAGCCCGCCCTGCAACCAAGATCGACCCAAGCTACACGCCTGGTTCCATTCAGGAGCAGGCAAAAACCAGCTTTGAGGACTTCACCAACACACTGAACAACAGTGAACAGGTGTCCGTTCAGGCGATGACCGGTAATGCGGGGCCACATGCCATGGTCCAGGCGCTGGCGCAAACAGAGCTGGCCGTTGAGACAGCCGTAACCGTCCGCAACAAGGTCGTCGAAGCCTATCAAGAAATCCTCCGGATGCCGGTCTGAGCCATGATGAGCGAAGGCGTATTTTACGACACGCTGCGCCAGGCGATGCTGGCGGCGATCACCATGTCACTGCCAATCTTGGTTGTGGCCTTGGTGATCGGCCTCAGCGTTGGTCTGTTTCAAGCCCTGACCTCGATTCAGGAAATGACACTGACCTTCGTGCCGAAATTGGCGGGAATCCTCGTCGTATTCTGGCTCACCATGGGAATCATGACGCAAGCACTCGTCGCGTTTTTTGACGGGCACGTCATTCCCCTCATTCATGGAGGAGGTCTTTAATGGGATCTATCGGTTACACCACCCTATCACGCCAGTCGGGCCTTCTGAATGAAATTCAGGTCGTGGCCAACAACATCGCGAACTCGTCCACGACAGGCTACCGGTCTGAGGGGCTGATCTTTTCAGAGTACGTGAAGTCCGCGCCGGGACAGGAGAGCCTGTCTATGGGGCGTGCGAGCATTCGCAACACCTCGCTGGAGCAGGGCACGCTGAACCAGACCAACGGCAGCTTCGATCTTGCGATCGAGGGAGACGGGTTCTTTATGGTGGAAACACCTGCAGGCAACCGCCTGACCCGGGCCGGGAATTTCACCCCGAATGCCGAAGGCGACTTGGTAACAGCTGACGGCTATCGTGTTCTGGATGCCGGCCAAGCGCCCATGTTCGTGCCTGGCGATGCAGAAACCATCGCCTTCGGATCAGATGGTACACTCAGCGCAGACGGGCAACAGCTTGGCCAAATTGGGCTCTTCATGCCCGATGAGGAAGCGCAAATCCTGCGTGAAGATGGCGTGATGTTCCGCGTCGAGGGCGAGACGCTCCCGGCGGACGGCGCGCAGGTTCTGCAAGGGTTCCTCGAAGGCTCAAACGTGAGCACGATTAACCAGCTTGCCCGCATGATCGAAGTTCAGCGCGCCTATGAAATGGGCCAGAGCTTTCTCGACAATGAAGACAAGCGTATCCGCGCGGCAATCGACAATCTGATGAAATCATAGGAGATAATCATGCGTGCACTTCAAATTGCCGCCACGGGGATGAGCGCACAGCAGCTGCGTGTCGAAACGATCTCCAACAACCTCGCCAATATGAACACCACCGCCTACAACGCGCGACGCGCAGAGTTTGCCGATCTGCACTATCAGCAGGTTTCCCGCGCCGGCACCGTCAACGCATCGGACGGCACCGTTTTGCCAACCGGTGTTCAGGTTGGCCTGGGCGTAAGGCCCTCTGCCGTGTCCATCTACCTGAACCAAGGCGCCCTATCGCAGACCGGGAATGACCTGGACCTGGCGATCGACGGCAACGGGTACTTTGAGGTCACACTGCCTTCGGGCGAGACTGCATATACCCGTGACGGCTCTTTCAAACGTTCTGCCGAAGGACTGGTCGTGACCAACGACGGCTACCCCGTGTCACCCGAAATCACCGTTCCGGAGGATGCGACCTCCGTCTCCATCAACGCCGAAGGTGAGCTTTATGCCTACTTCAGCGATACGGTGGAAGCGGAACTACTGGGGCAATTCACCATCTCCGGTTTTACCAACCCCAAGGGGCTCGAAGCGGTCGGCGGCAATCTGTTTAAACAGACCGAAGCCTCCGGTCAGCCCACCACGACAGACCCGGGGTCAGATGGCGTCGGAACCTTGCGCCAGGGGTATCTGGAAGACAGTTCCGTCGATGCGGTACGCGAGATCACTGACCTGATCGAAGCCCAGCGCGGCTACGAGATGAACTCAAAGGTGATTTCCGCTGTTGACCAGATGATGTCGGCAACCACGCAGGTACGCTAACATGAGAATCCTGCTCATCCTTATCGGGATTGTCTTTGCCCACTCTGCACTGGCCGAAATCCTCGTGCCGGTTCGGACCATCCGGGCCAAAGAAATCATTGCGGCCGAAGATCTGGTGTTCAAGAACATCCAGTCTCCTGGCGCGCTGAGCAGCCCCGAGGAGGTCATCGGGCAGGAAGCGCGGATTGCGCTTTATGCGAGCCGCCCCATTCACGCTGGCGACATCGGGCCGCCGGCGCTCGTGGACCGCAACGATCTGGTGAAGCTCATCTTTCGTCACGGCGGTCTCGAAATCTCCACGGAGGGCCGCTCGCTTGGCCGCGGCGCGGAAGGCGAACTGATCCGTGTCATGAACTTATCCTCGCGCACCACGGTCACCGGCCGGATCAGGGCGGACGGAAATATTGAGGTAAATTGATGAAACCTATTCTCGCAGTCAAATGTGCAGTTCTCGGCCTGGGGCTCCTTGGCGGATGCGCGCGTCTTGACCATCTGGGCAAGCCGCCGAGCTTCACGCCAGCAAATGAAACCCAGGAACATGTCGCCATGCTTTACCAGGGTCTACCGCTGACCTCACAGCAGCAACGTGCGGTCGACAACGCCTCGCTCTGGAGTGGCTCGCGCCAGTCTCTGCTCGGGGATCGTCGTGCAACCAAGAAAGGCGATATCCTTACGGTGGTGATAGAGATCGACGAGCAAGCCTCCATCTCCAACGACACTGAACGTTCCCGGAATTCGTCGGAAAGCATGCAAGTGCCTCAACTTCTGGGCCTGCCGCAGCGTCTCGACGACTCGCTTCCAGATGGAGCATCAAGCGCCGACCTGGTAGACTTGGGCAGCTCGTCTTCCTCCGGCGGCAGCGGATCCGTAAGCCGCAGCGAGAAGCTGGAGTTGCGTGTTGCGGCGACCGTTGTCGACGTGCTTCCGAACGGTGTTCTGGCGATCAGTGGCTCTCAGGAGCTGCGCGTGAACTTCGAGCTGCGCGAACTTTTGGTATCCGGCTACGTGCGCCCCGATGATATCACCCGTCAAAACGAAGTCACCTATGACAAGATCGCCTCGGCGCGCGTGTCCTACGGTGGTCGCGGTCAAATTACCGACGTACAGCAACCCCGCTATGGCCAGCAGGTGCTGGACGCAGTCCTTCCTTTCTGAGGTACAAACATGTTGTCGAAACTGCTTCCCATACTCATGCTGGTGATCGGCATCGGCGGTGGCATAGGTGCGGGCATCATGCTCGCACCGCCCCCCGAGGATACGCAATCCGCCGACGGCGCCGAGGGTGAGGGCTCCAGCGAAAATCCAGAGATGGCGGCGGATGACAAGGCCGACGAAACCATGGCCGCTCAGGACGATGAGATACCGAACGATTTCATAAAGATCAAAAACCAGTTCGTGATCCCCGTCGTGGAGCGCGAACAGTTGACCTCAATGGTGGTTATCTCCCTCAGTCTTGAGACCAAGCCCGGAATGGCCGGCAAGGTACACTCCTTCGAGCCCAAGCTGCGCGATGTCTTTCTGCGCGTGCTGTTCGATCACGCCAACATGGGTGGATTCCGCGGTGCTTTCACACGTTCCGAGGTTCTCGATCCATTGCGCACCTCATTGCGCGAAGAGGCACGGCGTTTTCTCGGCTCGGATCTGATCGATGTACTCATTCTGGAAATTACCCGACAGGACGTCTGATCACAATCGCGCGCACCACTTAACAAGAGAGGCCGCCTTCAACTTCGAAGGCGGCCTCTCTTGGCATCTAGCTTTCTGCCAGGGCTGTTCCCAGGCCCGCCTCAGTCGAGGTTCATCAACCGATCAAACAGCATCTTGTTGCGACGTTCCTTGGCATCCGATTTATGCTGATTTTCCATAGTCTCTACCGCATGTTTACGGCCGAAGGCGTGACGCAGCTTGTCCATTGCACGAAACTTCTGTGCCGTGACCTGAGCAAGGTCCTGATTGATATCCCGGCGTGCATTGGTGTGCCATCTCTGCCATTGCAGATCGACACCGAGAGTCTTCATCTCATGGCTTTCGTCAATCAGGGACCTGGACTCTTCCACTTGCTGTTTCAACATCGCCAGCTTGCCGCGCAGCTGTGCCTCACGGTCAAGAATGGGTTTAACTTTGGCGTGTTCCCGCAGGTAAACGGCATTCGTCACCGCCTTCATCTGCGCAAGCATCTTGTCCTGTTTCATACGACACTCTCCTTCGCCTTCTTACGCATCTCTTCGGCAAAACGAACCGCAGCCGCCACTGGAGCGTAATGTTCCTCGGAAATTTCCTCACCGACCTCAACCGTTGCATAGAGCGCGCGTGCGGTTGGTGGATCACTGTGCAGCGGTACGCCATTCTCCTGCGCGATCTCGCGGATCATGGCAGCAACCTCGTCGACCCCTTTGGCAACGCACTCAGGCGCGCTGCCCGCAACCCGGGTCCATTTCAGGGCTACCGCATAGTGCGTCGGGTTCACGATCACCACATCCGCCTCGGGAACCGCAGCGGCAATCTGTTTGCTCACGATCTGACGCCCCTTCTGCTTGCGCTGGCCTTTCATGTGCGGGTCGCCCTCAGATTGCTTCATTTCATCCATGACATCCTTGCGCGACATCATGTTTTTCCGAATAAATTCAGATTGTTGAAATGATGCATCTACGAGACCGATCGCCAGGGCAATAATCAACGTCAGGATCAGGAACTCCATGGCAAGCTGCGCCAGGAATGGAACAACCGTAAAAGGGCTGGTGCCCACAGATGCGATCATCTCGGGCAACCGCCAAGACAGGTAAACTCCCAGAGCAACAGAATACAGAACCAGCTTGAAGAAGCTCTTAGCAAATTCAAACAGGCCGGAGCGACCAAACTTGTTCTGGGCGTTCTTGATGATGGAGAGGCGCGAGAGCTTTGGTTCAATCCGCTTCGGGGCAAAGACCATGGCCTTTTGTGCAAACACCGCCAGCAACACAAGTGCCGCCGGGACAACAAACCACGACAGTATTGATCCAAACGCTGCAGATATGAACTCCCCCGCAATGGGGGAGGCGCTGCCATCGCCGAAGAATACCGGGACCAGTCGATCAGGCTGGTCGATCATACTCATCAACACGGTGCCGAGTTCTTCAATGGAAGACCGTCCGGCCGCATAAAGCGCGATTAACAGGCCCAGATATGAGGCCGCCTGCAGCAGGTCGTTCGACTTCGGGACATCGCCGTCCTGACGTGCCTTGCGCAGCTTTTCGGGCGTTGGTTCAAATGACTTGTCTGAGTCTTCGCTGTCGTCGCTCATGGCATTCCAACACCCGGGTCTGCAAAGAACATCAACAGATTGCGCCCCCAGACCTGAAGCATCATCGGCGCGCCAATCATCAGGATCGACAAGCCACCAAACGTGATCACTGGTGCACCGACAAAAACCACCATCAGCTGTGGCATCGCACGATTGATGACTCCTAGCGTGAGGTTGTAGATCACTGCGGTGATCAGGAACGGCGCTGCCAGTGTGAACGCGATCGAAAACGTTTCCGACACGCGGTGGACTCCCCATTCCGATAGCCCCGAGGCATCCGGGAAGACACCAATGGGAAACAGGTCATAGGACCTGATCATCAACTCTGCCGCGTGAATGTGAAAATCCAGCATGACCGCTACCGCTATGCCGGAGATCCACAGGACAGCACCAAGCGCAGGCATCGGATCGGCCCCTGCACCGCCTAGCACTTGGCTGAGAGAGGTACATTGAGCCGCTATCGACCCTGCGGTCTGCAACATATGCATGAACATCCGCAGCGCGACCCCAAGCGACAGCCCCACAACCGCCTCTGTCGCAACGAGCCCGGCGTACTGCATGGTCGATTGCGGCATCGGTATCTGCGGCAAAGTCGGGGCGACAATGGCGGTAAACACCAAACCTGAAACGAGTCGGATCTGCGTCGGGACGAGCTGTTCCCCAAACCCGAGCATAACCGCAGTCATTGCTCCGATGCGCAGGAACACAATAGCCCCTTGCCAGAACCCTGCACCGAACAGTGCCAGCAATTCAGGAGTAATGCCTTCAAAGTTCATGCCGCGACCATACCTACAAGTGCAGGGCGGGCCTCCAATCCGATTTCCTCAAAGGACAATACCGGATTTTGAATACCGCGGGACCGCAGGATCGTGCGAAGATACCGACGACGTCGCGTGGAGGTGACGATGGCGGCGAAGATACCCTGCTCGGTGACCTGATTGATCTTGTCGCTCATGGCATCAACGAGCTTGTTGAACGTGTCTGGCGGCAAGGCAATATCAAGGCCGGACTGGGTTTCAACCTGATAGGTGGTGAACGCATCTTCCCATTCAGGGGCCAGCTGTACCAGCGGAATGGTACCATCGTCACGCTTCATTTCTGCCACCAGCTGAAAGCCGAGGCGTTGACGCACATGCTCTGTAATCAGCTCCGGCGACGTGGTTCGCATGCGTGCTTCGGCGATGGACTCAAGGATCAGCGGCATATTTCGGATCGACACGCGTTCTTCGAGCAGAAGGCGCAACACTGCGTGCAGAGTATCGATCGGCACCTTGTCCGGGATCAACTCATCCAACAGTTTCTTGTTGGCATTAGCGCGAAACTCATCTGTCAGATCCGTCATCTCGCGCAGCAAGCGGCGCAGGGCCTTGAGCGTGAACAGGCGCGGGAAGCTTTGTTTGACGACTTCCAGAAGATGCGTGGCAAGGATCTCCGGCGGTGACACCACAGTCGCCCCCATCAGGGCGGCGTCTTCTTGATGCTTGGTCGAAATCCAGCGAGCGGGCGCACCGTAGACGGGCTCTGTCACATCTGTTCCGGACGGCAACGCAGCATGATTATCTGGCATCAATGCCAAAACCATATCCGGATGCAGCGTACCGCGTGCTTGCTCAACACCCTGAATACGAACGACATAGGTTCCGTTCTCCAGTTCGGCCTCATCCGTCAGGCGGATTTCCGGCAAGATCAAACCAAAGGTCGTGGCTACATGCGTGCGCATATTCGCAATTCGTGCGTCCAGTCCGGTTCCGGGATCAAGAACCATCGATACCAAATCTTGGGAAAACTCCAGATGCAGGTCATCGAGGTCCAGAATATCACCAAGCGCCTTGGCTTTTTCGGGCGACTGGACCTCCTCGACTTTCGCATCCAGCTCCGACTGTTCTGTCTCGGCATTCTTCTTCTGGACGCGGTAGGCAAGGTACCCAAGGAGAGCGCCGCCGGTGATGAATGGAATAAACGGCAAACCCGGAACCAGAGCGAAGAGGATCATCAGCACCGATACTGCGGCGATCGCCCCTGGATACTTGGCAAACTGCGAGAAAATCGCGGTGTCTGTGGCACCGGTGGCACCGCCTCGTGCCAGCAGAAGCGCGGCTGCAATAGAGATGATCACCGATGGGATCTGCGACACGAGACCGTCCCCAACGGTCAGGATCGCGTAGGTTTCAAAAGCAGTTCCAATCGGCATGCCGTGGATGAGAACCCCCATCAACAGACCAACAATCAGGTTCAGCAGAGTAATGAGAAGACCCGCGACTGCATCGCCTTTCACAAATTTCGACGCGCCATCGAGCGAGCCGAAGAATGTGGTTTCACGCTGTTCGGTCTCCCGGCGTTCCTTGGCTGTGGCGTGATCGATCGCACCCGCAGACACGTCGCTGTCAATCGCGAGCTGTTTACCAGGCATCCCATCGAGCGCGAAGCGCGCGCCAACTTCCGCCATGCGCGCTGCACCCTTTGTAATGACCATGAAGTTCACGATCAGCAGAACCCCGAAGACCACAAGCCCGAGAAAGACACTGCCGCCCATCACGAAGTTCGCGAACCCCTCGATCACATTGCCGGCCGCATCCGTACCGGTGTGGCCTTGTCCGATGATCAGCTTGGTCGATGACACATTCAAGGACAGGCGCAGCATCAAAGATGCGAGGAGGATCGTCGGAAACGACGAAAAATCCAAAGGTCTCTCGATGAAGAGGGTCACTGTGAATATGAGGATCGCAAGTGCGAACGAAGTGGCAAGCCCCACGTCCAACACCCACGCCGGCATTGGCAAGATCATCATCACGATGATCGCCATAAGCGCCATCGCAAGAAGGATCGTCGGGCTGAAAAGCTCTTTGATTGACAGATTCGGCACGAGTTTTTCTCTTATATGAAAGCGATCAGGATCGGCCCGGCAGTACCGGTCGGAAGATAGGGAGATCCGCTGAGACTGGCGATGATCCATCGCGAAAACGCCAAAAACCGCGCCAGAAGGGGAGCCCCTTGCCGCACGGTCAAAAAATGCCGGGATCGTTGCCCGGTTGCTGTCGTCTTTTTCACTGGCATTTTGCCTGTTCCAAATGAGGATTCTTCCCTGTCCTCACGGTAGGCCGACATGCTTTACAAAATGTTATCAGGCGAAGCGAAATGGCCGTCCTCCGGAACGGCCATGCCAATGCAGAATGAAAGGTATACCCTATTCTTCTTCAGGCGCAGTTCGCTCAACCTGGCGAAGCAGTTCCTCGATCGACGTCCGCGCCCCGGCGCTGCTCTCGATCAGCGCACGTGCTTCTGCCAGTGGGGGCATGCCCTGCGGTTCCTGGACTGCTGTGTCAATCTGCTTGGTCAGATCTGCAACTGCACGGAAAGGGGCGGCTTCTTCATCCAATGCTTCCGCTGCGTCCAGATCCTCAGACAACCAAAACCCACGTGCGGCTTCGTTCAAATCCTGTGCGGACACCATATACTGGCTCGCCCGTTCATACTCCTTGTTACGCCACAGGGCCTCGGCCCGCATACGATCTGCTTGCTGTCCTTCGAGCCCCATCAACTCAACCAGAGCCCGCTGAGGCTGATCCATTTGGAGATGTGCTTCAGCACTCATCATGCGACGTTCGTTATTCTGCGGCTCCAGGCTCATCTTAACCAACAACATTTCTGCTTGCTCCGCAAACCCCAGATCAAGCAACCGGCGGGCCACCATATCGCCAACTTGGCCTGCACGCGTCGCACCCGCCTCTTCTGCAAAAATCAACGCGTACTTTAGAAAGGTCACGTCGTCAGCATTCTCTGTCAGCAACGTCATCAAAGGTACATTGGCTGCATTTCTGGAATTGGTGCCATCGCGTTGTTCCAAAACGGACACTTGCTGGAAAGCCCTGTCAAAGTCGCCCGTTAACGCCAAAGCAGTCACCTCAGCTAGACGCAATTCGGCACCGAGCGCGGAATGACGGTTCTCCAGTTCGTAAGAGGCCGTCAGGTCCGGAACATCCGGAGTCAAAGCGCGACGTTCCGCATAGCTCAGCTTGATAAGGTCGATGAGCGCTTTAGGCGTATTCTGACTCTGCTCTGCGACTTCCTCGTTGAGATTGCGGACCACTTCATCTGTATCACCTTCTAACTCAGCGATCGCGGCCTCGGCGAGATTGCGGTCCGGGACCGCTTCAATCCCAGTGCGGTCCACAGATCGCAGAGCCGCTTTTGCGACGCTTGGATCGCCAGCATCTGCAAAAAACGTGCTTAGGCGTGGGCCCAGCTGCACCCGAAGATGCGCTGGAAGGCGTGCGAATGCCTGCTGAATTGCGTCAGTATTCGCGCTTTTCTTGACCAGCCCATCTGATAGCGCAGCCCAGAAAGCAGCGTCACCGTTGCAGGTCT
The DNA here is from genome assembly GCF_046535935.1 of Tritonibacter sp. SIMBA_163. Taxonomy (NCBI): domain Bacteria; kingdom Pseudomonadati; phylum Pseudomonadota; class Alphaproteobacteria; order Rhodobacterales; family Paracoccaceae; genus Tritonibacter; species Tritonibacter sp. SIMBA_163. Next base: position 7,483 of record NZ_JAWJBP010000020.1, on the reverse strand, counting down.
GCTGTCCCGAGAAAATCGTGTTGACGGGCATGTCGGAAGCATCGAGAATCTTAGCCATCGTCATCATCACTTCACGAGAGCGCGGGTTCAAGTCTCGTTCGGACAGAAGCCCCAAGGCTGCTATCGCCTCAGCTCCGAAGCCAAAATACAGATACGTTCGTGTCAACTTCAGCGCTGAATCACGATTTACCTCGTCAAATTCACCAAGAACCTTGTTACGCAACTCTCCGATCTGTTCAGCGAACGGTGTTTCATCGCCCCATTTGTTAATCGCTATTTCTCTATCCGCGATACAATGCGTATCAACATTCTCATCCCCTGCGCCGGCCGCGAACAATCCTGTTTCGCGATCAATCGCTGATGTGACCGAAATGTTGTCCAAAGGGTTGAGAGGGCGGTTGCCATTATCCAGAGGATTAAGTTGCTGGGTCTCCTGCGTCTCAGCGTTGGGCTGTAGGAGCCCTTGGTTACTGGCACGCCCGATTTGCTGCAGGATGCGCGCCTCGGTGTCATTCACCATGGCAGCCCGCTGGCTTTCGTCGAAATCCATTAGAAGGCTGGCATTCGCATCCAAAGGTTTGGGTTCGGATTTACCATCTTTGTTTTTTTCGGCGGGAGGTTTTGCCTCAGCAAGCGCGCTCTCGGCTGTCGGCCCCGCCTCTTCCGCGTCACGAAGCGGCAGTTCCAATGGCCCGGTGTGCAGCGGTTGCTGCTTTGAAGAACCGAATGCCTGCTCGACCGCGTCCTCGAGATTCAGTGCGACCCGCGCGCTGGCCAAGTTCTGGCGCTCCAGATTAAAACTGTAGCCCTCCCCCGACGTCGGGAATGTCAGTGGCAGACTTGCTCTATCAGACGGTTGCGCTAAAGAAAGTGGACGCCCCTCACGCACATCTACAACAAGATAGCCATCCGATTGCTGATAATAGTCGACGCTACATTCACAACCCAGATCGATTCGCAGCGGCTGGCCTGGGCCGGACTGTCTGATGTCTTGAATGCGGGTGCGGGGGATGAGATCGAATACGCCACGCGTATTGAACACTGCCGTCGGAGACCCGACGTTGATGGTGGCAATGCGATCACTTTGCGTCAGAGACCACTCTACCCCATCAGGGATCCGCATAACGAGCCGGGAAAAGTCTTCGTGTTCACCCGAGCGCGTTACGATGGTTTGTGCTTCTGCATATCCGGCGACCACTACTGCGGTCGCCAATGCGATTGCTCGCGAAATCATGCTGCGTCCTGTTTCACCGAATTCAAGGCTTCCTCCAGCTCGGAGAACCCGGGCCGGATGTGGGAAGGCGTATTCTGACGCCCCACTTCAATGCAGATGGCGGCGGCGTGGTTGTGAAGGTTCGCCACCAGAACCTCTCGGATCAGCTGATAGAAATGCGCGTCTTCCTCGACGACAGATTTCACCTTGCCAGCGAAGGGGGCGACCAGACCATAGGACAGGAAAACCCCAAGGAAAGTCCCGACGAGCGCGCCACCAATCATCTTGCCAAGGACTTCAGGCGGCTGATCGATAGACGCCATCGTCTTGATCACCCCGAGAACAGCGGCCACAATGCCCAGCGCGGGCAAACCGTCGGCCATGGTCTGCAACGCATGGCTTGAATGCAACGCATGATGCAGGTTGGCGTCGATCCGCTTTTCCAGAACCTCTTCGACCTGATGCGGGTCATCGTAGTTCATGGAGGCAGAGCGCATCGTGTCACTAATCAGATTTACGGCTTCTTTATCCGCCAGGATCTTGGGGTATTTTCCAAATACGGAGGAATTCTCCGGATCCTCGATATGCTGTTCCACCTCGACTGGATTCGCTCGGGCGATGCGGATGAGAGCGAATAGCAAGCACAGCAGATCTTTGTAGTCATCCGGCTTCCATTTGGGCCCCTTAAAGACCTTACCCATGTCCTTAAGCGTATGTTTTACGCCGCTCATGTCATTGCTGATCAGGAAAGCCCCGATAGCCGCGCCACCAATCATCATCATCTCAAAAGGAAGAGACTTGATGATGATGCCCAGCTTCCCGCCTGCAAGCAGGTAGCCACCGAACACCATGACAAAGATCACAACGATCCCCACAATCCCGATCATAGGTAAGCTCCAAATTCTATCACTGCTTGGAAGGTAGATGAGTCTTGTTAAGAAAGACTGAGTGAGGGCCCAAGTTATTCCTTGGGCACCTCACCATTTCGCCCGGCCAGTACCACGCTGATTGTGTAGGCCGCCTCTGGGCTGAGGCCGGCCATGACGCCAGCAGCCGCCTCGGGCCGCATACGTGCCAGGAATCCAGCAGCAAAGGTCGGGTCCATTTCCTCGAACAATGCAGCCGCTTCCTTTGGCTTCATCTGCTCGTAGACACTGGTCAGCTTGGTGACATCCTGTTCGGCGGCACCATCGGCAAGCGCGAGAGTGGCCAATAGCTTTTCCTCTGCCTGCTGCAAGTCCGTAAGCTTCTTGTTGATCGCCTGATCGGCGATCTCCAGTGCTCGCATACGATCTTCTAGCTCCGCCTCCCGCTCATTCAGCAAGGTTTCACGTTTCTTGAAGGCCGCAAGCATGGCTTGCATCTCTGCCGAATCGGGGACCGTGGAGCGGCCTCCACCAGCCGTTGGCACGTTTGACCCGTCGTCTGAAGATTGCATCTCGGAAACTTCAAGCGCGATGGCCGGGGCCGCTTCGAGAGCGATTCGAACCGCCGCTGACCCCATCAGGAAAATCGCCAACAGCATCAACGTACCGCGCTTAGCCTTTTCCATTCTCTTGGATTTTTCAGCCTTCGCCATCACGCTACCCGATTTTGATTCCGGTTATGACGCACGAACATCAGACCAGAAGGCTTTGCTTCTTCCTGAGGCTCCGACTGGACGGCATCTGCAGCCGCGTCGTCCTGTGCATCAGCCTCATAAGCTTCTGCAAGCGCGTCATTTTCTTCGGTCGTCGCTGCCGCTTGAGACGCCGGTTCCTGCTGTGGCGCGATATCATGCATCGACGCCATCATCAGTTCCAGCTTGTGCGATACGGATTCGGCCCGGCCAGTCAATTGTTCCAGCGCCTGGCTAGATCCATCCGACATCTTGCGCGCTGCGACCAACGACTTGTTCAGATCATCCACTTGCGACGAGAGCACCGCCACCGCGCCTCCGACCCCTTTTTCGAGATCGTTGAAGCGTTTCAGTCGGCGCGATAGCACCAGGCAATAAAACCCGGCACCCAGTGCTCCGGCCGCAAGCAGGATATCAGCTATAAGTTCCATCCTGTCCTCCTAGTTGAGTACGAAATCCATGATCAGCAGATCACGCACGCGGCCTTGACCGGTCGCGATGTTGATCCGCCGTAGCATCTGTGCCCGCAGTTTCGGCAGGGCCATCGGATCTGTCATATCCTCAAGCTCCAGCGCCCGCAGGTAGCTGTTCAGAACGTCGACAACTCTGGGGAGGACTTTTTCAACCTCGACCTGATCGGCCTGATTGACCTCGAGTTGAGCGCGGAACCGAAGTTGCTGAACGCCACTGGCTTTGTTCAGCGTGATTACGATCGGTTCCATTTCGATAAAGGCTAGGTTGGCGATCTCTCCCGCCGTCTCACCCTTGTCTACGCCTTCTGGCGCCTCTTTGGTGGCATGGGCAACTTCCGACCCAGCCTTATCTCCAAAAGGAAGAAGGCCCGACTGAACGGCATAAAAACCGCCCCCTGCACCGGCGAGTCCAAGTACGAGCCCTATGATAAGGGGCATCTTGCTCTTCTTGGCCGGTCCATCTGTTCCTACATCAGCTACAGCGTCTGTCATGGCTATCCCTAAAACGTCGTGCACCCCGTTCATAACCCGACAGGAACTAACCGAATGTTAAGGCCAATCGGAGAAAAGGGTTGCAGGCCGGAGAGAACGCCGGTGCGACGGAGGTTAATGTGCAGCAGATCAAGAATGTCTGGGCAGGTTTGGATACGCGGAAGCGGTTGATGGCAATCGGGGCGACTCTCGCCGTGATCTTCACCTTCTTCCTCATGTCCATGGTGGCGAATAAGCCATCCATGCAACTACTATATGCCGGGCTCGAGAGCAGCTCGGCCGGAGATGTCGTCAGCGCGCTCGAACAAAGCGCTGTCGACTATGAAATACGCGGCGGGTCGATCTACGTCCCGTCGAATAAACGCGATGAACTGCGAATGACTCTGGCCAGCCAGGGTTTGCCAGCAAATGGCGGCAAAGGGTATGAGCTACTCGATTCGCTCAGCGGGTTCGGGACCACCTCGCAAATGTTTGACGCTGCCTATTGGCGCGCGAAAGAAGGCGAATTGGCCCGCACCATTGTGGCGAACCCTCATGTTAGTCAGGCGCGAGTTCATATCGCCAACACCGGGAGCAACCCGTTCCAACGAACAATCGAACCCACGGCTTCTGTATCTGTGACGCCGATGGGGACACCGGTCACACCAGCGCAGGCCAACGCGATTCGCTTTCTCGTGGCCTCTGCTGTTGCCGGGCTTGCGGTGGATAACGTGGCAGTTATCGACGCCAATGGCGCCCTGATCGGATCGCCTGAAGCAGCTGCTGCCGCGGGCGCGGGCACTGATGATCGATCTCAGACCCTGCGCGAACGTGTTCTGCGCCTGGTGGAGGCGCGCGTCGGACATGGCAATGCCGTTGTCGAAATCAGCGTGGAGACGGTGACTGATACCGAATCGATCCGTGAAAAGCGGATCGACCCGGAAAGCCGTGTCGCGATCAGTACCGACGTTGAGGAACGTACTGACTCCTCGCAGAATCAGGCCGGCGAAGTCACCGTGGCATCGAATATTCCAGATGGTGATGCGGGTACTGGTGAAGGATCGCGTGCCAACACCAACGCCACCCGCGAGCGGGTCAATTACGAAGTGTCCGAAACCGAAAAGGAAATCGTACGCGGTCCTGGCGCGATAAAACGCCTGACCGTCGCGGTTCTGGTCAACGGTGTCACAACCGAAATCGCCGAGGGTCAGACTGAATTCCAGCCCCGCCCTGAAGAAGAGCTCGAAGCACTGCGCGAGTTGATTTCTTCTGCGGTTGGGTTCGATCCGAATCGCGGCGACGTGATCACGTTGAAGTCCATGGATCTGCCGAATGTAGAACCCGAAGGAACAGCAGTCACCGCATCCTTCTTCGACAATCTGTATTTTGACGTAATGTCGATCATCCAGATGGCGGCACTGGCGCTGGTTGCCCTGATCCTTGGCCTGTTCGTGGTGCGTCCGATCCTCGCAGGAAATGGCGCGTCGGTTCGGTCTCTTGCCGCACCGGACGGGTCAACTGTGGACGGTGGCCTGCCAGAGCTGCCGCATATGGCAGGAGGTGATGCCAACTTCATGACCAACCCCGATCTGGGCGCCAACATTGCGCTTGATGGGGAAATCGACAGCGGCGGTCAGGGTGGTTTCGAGCCCATGGGCGAGCTACCGGGCATGGGCGACGGGCTCAACAGCTTTGGCGGCGGCATGAGCGCCGATCCCGTGGATCGTCTGCGATCGATGATCGGCGACCGCCAGGAAGAAACCGTGCAAATCCTGCGCGGGTGGCTGGAAGAAAACAATGAGGAGCGTGCCGGATGACAATTGCACATCTTCTGGAGGACTTTGGCGTCAAAACTCCCGTCGAGCCTGTCAGCAACTTTTCCGAAGAAGTCGTCGAAGAAGCAAAGCTGGTCTCCTTTGAAAAAGGCTACACAGCGGGCTGGGATGACGCGATCGATGCCAAGGACAAGGAAGTCACCAATGTTTCTGCGACCCTTGCCAGTTCGCTCGAGGATCTGAGCTTCACCTATCATGAGGCTCAGTCGCAGCTGATGGAATCGCTTGATCCGATGTTCAAGGTCCTGACCTCGGCCATCCTTCCCGACACGATGGCGGCGACCTTCGGCCACCACATCATCGACCATCTCAATGAAATGGCCAAAAGCCGGATCAATGAACCGATGGAGGTCGTTGCCGCGGCCGGAGAAGGGACTGCCATCCGGGCGCTGCTTGGTGACGAAACATCCCTCGATGTCCGCGTGCGCGAAGATGCAAATCTCAATGCAGGGCAGGCCCAACTTCGGGTTGGGCAGAGCGAACGTGAACTGAACTCCGAGGCACTCATCGAATCCATCCGCGAGTCGATCGATGCCTTCTCCTATCAATTCAAAGAGGAAAGCCACTATGGATGAGTCTGGCGAACTGAACCCGAAATCCGCCGATGCCTCCAATCCGTTTGTCTCGGTCCCGGTGGAGGTGATCGTGTCAGTTGGCAAGGCGCGCCCTCTGATTCGCGACCTTGTGAACCTCGGTGAAAACGCGATTTTGACTTTGGACAAGAAGGTCGAAGATCCCGTGGACCTTTATGTCGGAGACCGTCTGGTGGCGCGCGGTCAACTGGAAGAAATGGAAGGCGATCAGGCCGGCCAGCTGGCCGTACGTTTGACAGAAATTGCAGATCTGCAAAGCGGGCTGGGATGACACGGAAATTTATCGCTCTGGGAGCGCTGGCGGTCTTTGTACTGCTGGCGCAACCTCAGGCAGCGCTGGCTCAAGAATTGAGCCTTAACCTCGCGGATGGACAGTCGATTTCGGCCCGAACCATCCAGCTCATCCTTTTGATCACTGTGCTCAGCGTTGCGCCGGGCCTCCTGGTCATGCTCACCTGTTTTCCATTCCTGATTACGGTTCTGTCGATCTTACGTCAGGGTATCGGTCTACAGCAGGCACCGCCGAACATGCTGATGATCAGCTTGGCGATGTTCCTGACCTATTTCGTGATGGAACCGGTGTTTACCGAAGCCTGGGAGACCGGAATCGCCCCGCTGATTGATGAGGAGCTCGAAGTCGTGCCGGCGCTGGAACGTGCCGTTCAACCCTTTCGGGTCTTCATGGCCAACAGGCTCGATGCTGACACATATTACGCCATCGCCGATCTCAGACCGGCTACGGAGGGAACGGACCCCTCGCCCGACTCGTCACTTTCGGTACTTATCCCAAGCTTCATGCTCTCGGAAATCACCCGAGCCTTCCAAATCGGCTTCTTGGTGTTTCTGCCGTTCCTGGTTATCGATCTTGTAACGGCCGCTGTTCTCATGTCGATGGGCATGATGATGGTGCCGCCAGCACTCGTCTCTCTTCCGTTCAAACTGGCGTTTTTCGTTGTTGCTGACGGTTGGAGCCTGATCGCGAGCGCTCTGGTCCGGAGCTATTATCCGGGCTGACGCAATCCCAACACCTCGAAACAAAGAAGCCCGGGTTGTCCAGCAGCCCGGGCTTTCTTTCATTTATGGGTCCTGCGAATTTCGAGCATGGCGCTGACGGCCCTGGCTCGCGACACGTCGACATCCGTCGGGCGGCGGCTCAAGCAAAAGACATCCACCTCGCTGGCACTCACACATGGAATTAGCGTTTGCTGTGCTGTGCTGTGCTGTGCTGTGCTGTGCTGTGCTGTGCTGTGCTGTGCTGTGCTGTGCTGTGCTGTGCTGTG
>NZ_JAWJBP010000019.1:0-56065 GCF_046535935.1 Tritonibacter sp. SIMBA_163 | reverse complement strand
GCGGCATTGCCTTTGTGGCGGATGCAGGCGTGGCGAATGCGGCACCTGTGCTGAGCCTCGCGGATGTTGCCGTGCTGAGTAATGATCTCTCGGTCGCGACGGGGGTGAGCGCGCAGATCACCAGCGACGGCACGACACAGCTGACCGGCGATCTGTCGCTGGACGGCGATCTGTCGCTGTCGGCAAGCTCCGTTGTTCTGACGCTGGCGTCGGGGAATGTGACAAGCGGCGCGGGCGCGGCCCTGTCGATTGACGCGGGCACGGTGGCGTTGGGGTCAAGCGGGGCGGTTGCGCTGCTTGCGGATGCGCCGCTTAGAATTGCGGCTGGCGCTGCGCTTGATCTGGCCGGGGAAGATACGACCATTTCAGCCCTGTCGGGTGACGGGCGCATTTTCACCTCTGAGCTGGACGGGCTAGATGGCACGACGGATCTTGTGATCGCCTCGACCGGGGCGGGCGGATTCAACGGAACCTTTGATGGGACGGAGGAGGCGCTTGCGCTTGAGACCACTGGTGATGTGACCTTTGGCGGTGCCTTTGACGGGCTTGAGGGGGTGACGGTCTCCTCCGGGACGCTGACGCTGAGCACAACGATGGATGCGAACTCCTCCATCACGGTTGATGGCGGCACCCTCAGCAATGCCGGCACGATCACCGGTGATGTGACAGTGCGCGATGGTACGTTCAGCAACACCGCGATCATCCGGGGCATGACCCTCGCCGAGGCGGGCACGGTGCTGAGTGCCAACAATGGGACATTTGATGGCGATGTGACCATCAACGGTGAAGATTTGCCTGCTGCTGCTGCGGAGGCCAATTTCTCTGGGATGACATCGGTCACTGGCGATCTGCAGAACGCTGGCAACCTGACCAATGACGGGACGTTGACCGTGACCGGCGCGTTCACCAGTGCGGGGCGTGTCACCAACACCGGTACAATCGTCAATGCGCTGACGATGTCCGGGGACGGTTCGCTGATCCAGAATGGGACAACAAGCGGTCTTGTCACCCTGTCTGATACGGCCAGTCTCACCACAAATGGCGGCAGTTTCGCGGGGTTGATGATTTCCGAGAATGCCAGCGCGACGCTGTCAGGGGCAATCACCAGCAGCGGTGACGTGACCAACCTGGGCCGTCTTGCCTCCTCCGACAGTGTTGCGACAACATTGACGGTGACGGGCGGGCGCTTTGTCAACGTCGGTGATTTGGTCGGCGGAACCTCGGGGCTGGTGATCACCGCCGATGAGATCGAGGTCGTGACCGGGTCCAGTATCACCGGCAATGTGAGCCTTGATGCGGCGTTGCGGGTTGCAGGGTCGCTGGAGCTTTCGAGCGATCTGACCCACAGCCTGACTATCGTTGATACAGGCGAGGTTACCGTTACGGCGGAGATTTCCGGCACAGATCAAAGCCTAAGCAATGACGGGACGCTCGTGCTCGCAGATGACACGGGTTTGACTGGCCTGGCTCAGTACGCGGGTGCTGGTCGTCTGGACTTGGGGCAAAATGCGGCCTTTAGCGCGGCGGACTTGAGCATTGGCGGAACCGCCACACTTGCCGCCGGCGCCTCCCTGACCGGAGCGGACCGGTTCGTGATTGCCGAAGACGGCAGGCTGCAGACCGCGGCGGGCGGCGGCACGGTTTTGATTTCGGCCGCAAGCGGTCTGAACATCGAGGCCGAGGGTGTGTTGGATGTTGCTGCGGGCGATACGCTTTCTGGTACCGGTCTCGATCTGTCAAATTCGGGCGATGTCAACATTGGCACGGGTGCGGCGCTGACGCTGGCGTCGCTTCAGTCTGATGGCGAGGTGACCAATAGCGGCACTCTGACCGTGACAGACGCGATCACGCTGTCGGGTGGGTCTGTGACGAACACGGGCGCGATTTCGGGGGCGGTTGCGGTCTCGGGTGGTGCATTGACAAACAGTGGGACGGTGACCGGTGATGTGACACTGACCGGGGGCACGGTGACGACCTCGGGCACGATCAACGGTGCGACCTCGGTGGGCGCGGATGCGGTTCTGGTCTCGCAGGGCGGCAGCTTCAGCGATGATGTGCTGATCGCGGAGGAGGGCCGGCTCGAGCTCTCGGGCACAACTTCGGTTGCGGGAGACGTGACCAACGATGGCGTGATCATCGCGACCCAGAGCGGGGCTGCGCTTTCGGTCACCGGGGTGCTGACGATCAACGGCACCATCGACGGCAGCGTCGGGGCGTTCAGCGTTGGGGCTGACGTGGTCCGGCTTGCGGCAGACGCGGTGGTGAGCGATGTGATTTTCGACGCGCAGGTCGAGAACGCAGGCACGCTTGAGCTTGGCCGTGATTTTACGGCGGCACAGGACGTGACGACTCTGGCGGGTTCCACCACGCGGGTGACAGCTCAGATCGCGGGCAATGGCGTTGATATCACCAACGCGGGCAGCTTTGAGATCGAGGCTGGCGCCGGGCTGACGGGGCTTGGCGTGCTGCGCAACAGCAATGCGATGACCATCGGCGCGGGTGCTGAACTGACGGCGCAGAGCATTGACAACAGCGGCACGCTGGCCATTGGCGCCGGCGGGACGCTGGAGGGGCTGGGCAACACGCTTGATAACAGCGGAACACTCACGCTGGCGGACGGGGCTTCGGTTCTGGATGCGGGCGCCATCAACAATGCCGACGGTGGGCTGATCCGGTTTGACGGATCGGGCACGATCGCGGCGAATCTTGGCGATACGGATACGGCGATCAACAACGCCGGGCAGATCGTGACGGCGGGCGCCAGCGGTGACACGGTCACCATCGGTGACGGTTCGGCCAATGTTTTCAACAACCTGCAAGACGGTGAGTTTATCCTTGGCGCGGGGACCGTTGTGTCTGCCACGCAGACGGATCTGCGCAACGCGGGCACGGTCGAGATCAACTCCGGCGCGCGCCTGGGGCTGGACGAACTGAGCAACAGCGGCAGCCTGTCCAACGCTGGCACGCTGAGCGTCGCCGGTGGTCTGGCAAACACGGGCAGCTTTGAGAACACCGGCACCCTCACGGCCGACCTGACCCAAACCGCAGGCAGCACGATCAACAGCGGCACCCTCGGTAATGTCACGCAGTCCGGGGGGACCGGATCGAACAGCGGGACGGTGACCGGGGCGCTGGCACTGTCCGGCGGGACCTTCACGAATGGGGGCACCGGGGTGATTGGCCAGGTGTCGGTAACAGGGGGGACGCTGACCAATACCGGCGCGATCAGCGGCACGCTGACTCTGTCAGACGCGCAAGGTTGGGTGACCAATAGCGGCGCGGTGCTTGGCCAGACCGCGGTATCGGACGGGGTGTTGAACACCTCAGGAAGTCTTGCCGGCCTGGATCTATCTGGCGGCACGGTCACAAATACGGGCACCATCACCGGGGGCGCGACCGTGAGCGGGGGCAGCCTGAACACAGAGCAGCTGAGCGGTGGTCTGGACCTGTCGGGTGGGTCTGTGACGAACACGGGCGCGATTTCGGGGGCAGTTGCGGTCTCGGGTGGCGCGTTGACAAACAGTGGGGCGGTGACCGGTGATGTGACACTGACCGGGGGCACGGTGACGACTTCGGGCACGATCAGCGGTGCGACCTCGGTGGGCGCGGATGCGGTTCTGGTCTCGCAGGGCGGCAGCTTCAGCGATGATGTGCTGATCGCGGAGGAGGGCCGGCTCGAGCTCTCGGGCACAACTTCGGTTGCGGGAGACGTGACCAATGATGGCGTGATCATCGCGACCCAGAGTGGGGCTGCGCTTTCGGTCACCGGGGTGCTGACGATCAACGGCACCATCGACGGCAGCGTCGGGTCGTTCAGCGTTGGGGCTGACGTGGTCCGGCTTGCGGCAGATGCGGTGGTGAGCGATGTGATTTTCGACGCGGAGGTCGAGAACGCAGGCACGCTCGAGCTTGGCCGTGATTTTACGGCGGCACAGGACGTGACGACTCTGGCGGGTTCTACCACGCGGGTGACGGCTCAGATCGCGGGCAATGGCGTTGATATCACCAACGCGGGCAGCTTTGAGATCGAGGCTGGCGCCGGGCTGACGGGGCTTGGCGTGCTGCGCAACAGCAATGCGATGACCATCGGCGCGGGTGCTGAACTGACGGCGCAGAGCATTGACAACAGCGGCACGCTCGCCATTGGCGCCGGCGGGACGCTGGAGGGGCTGGGCAACACGCTTGATAACAGCGGAACACTCACGCTGGCGGACGGGGCTTCGGTTCTGGATGCGGGCGCCATCAACAATGCCGACGGCGGGCTGATCCGGTTTGACGGATCGGGCACGATCGCGGCGAACCTTGGCGATACGGATACGGCGATCAACAACGCCGGGCAGATCGTAACGGCAGGCGCCAGCGGTGACACGGTCACCATCGGTGACGGTTCGGCCAATGTTTTCAACAACCTGCAAGACGGTGAGTTTATCCTTGGCGCGGGGACCGTTGTGTCTGCCACGCAGACGGACCTGCGCAACGCGGGCACGGTCGTGATCAACTCCGGCGCGCGCCTGGGGTTGGACGAGCTGAGCAACAGCGGCAGCCTGTCCAACGCCGGCACGCTGAGCGTTGCCGGAGGTCTGGCAAACACGGGCAGCTTTGAGAACACCGGCACCCTCACAGCCGACCTGACCCAAACCGCAGGCAGCACAATCAACAGCGGCACCCTCGGCAATGTCACGCAGTCCGGGGGGAGCTTCACCCAAACCGTGGGGGCGAGCGCGGCGCTGACCTTCGACGGGGGGACCGGAAGTTTGGAGGGTGGCTCTGTCTCTGGGGCGCTCTCGATTTCGAACGCCGTTGTTGTGGTGGGCGAAGATGCGACGGTCACCGGGGCCAGCACGGTGGAAAGCGACGGTACATTGGGCATCGCGGGAACCGTGGCCGATGTGACGAGCGCTGGCACGCTCAGCCTGAGCGGCACGGCGGATCAGGTCTCGATTACGGATGGGACCTTTGTTGCCGAGGGCGCGTCTCTTGGAACCCTGGCTCTTGCCGGAGCTTCGGTGTCATCGGCATCGGGGGATATCTCGGGGAACCTCACGCTCGGCGATAGCGCGGCGCTGACGGTGTCTGGCGATCTTTCACTCGGCGGCGCTGTCAGCCAGGAGAGCTCCGACGTGTTGGTCACCTTGCAAGACGGCACCTTCACGCTTGCGTCGGGTCTCTATGAGAACACCGCCAACCTCTTGTTTGACGGTGGGACGCTTGCAGCGGACCTAGAGAATACAGCGATGTTGGAGCTTCGCTCCGGAACGCTTGCGGGGGATCTCGACAACAGTGGCAATGCGGCGCTTGCTGGCCAGATTTCCGGCGGTCTCAACAATGCCGAGGGCGGTGTTGTCGCTGTGGCTTCGGGCGCTGCGGCTGGGATTACGGGTGAGACCGCAAACTTCGGTACATTCAGCGTTGCGGGCGATTTGACTGTTGGCGACACGTTCCGCAATGGCAGTGCGGATGCAACGGATGCCGCGTTTGGCATTGTTGGTGGGACGTTTGCTGCGGCGGATATGGAGAATTTTGGAACCCTCGCCTTGACGGATGCGGGGGTGGCTGCTGACACGCTGCGCAACATTGGCCAGATGCAGGCCCTGGGCACCTCTTCGATCAGCGGGAACTTCACCAACACCTCCGATGGCGTCCTGTCCCTGGCGGATGATGACATCTCGACCCGGTTAACAATTGATGGCAACGCGGACCTTTCAGGTGTGGTTGCGGTGGATATTGATTTGGCGACAACCGGGGCGCAGGGTGTGGACCAGATTTCTGTCTCGGGCGCGGTCTCGGGGAATGTGGTCTTTGCGTTCAACAACCTTTCTGGCGCGGATCAGCCAGCGCTGGACGCGCCGCTTTCGGTGTTGAGTTATGGATCCAATGGAGGGCTGAGTGTCAGCTCCACCGGCCTCCCGTCGACAGGCGCTATTCTATATGCGTTGTCCAATGATACGTCAGGCGGGCAGGTCTCTCTGGTGTCCGGTGCCAATCCGGCCTTTGCAGGTCTGGCGAGCGGTCTGACGGTGGCGCAATCCTTGATGGGGTCCGTGATCAACCGACCCACAAGTCCTTATATTTCAGGCCTTGCTGCCGCCGGTGAAGGGGACGATCTGTGCGGCAATGGCGCATGGGCAAGGGCGACCGGGGGGCGGGTTTCTGCCTCCGGGGCGGCTGAAACTCAGCTCGGACAGTTTGAATCCGTTGTGGATGCCACCTATGGCGGTTTGCAGTTCGGCTTTGACAATAGCTGTTTTAAGGGCGTTATCGGCGGTTGGAACCTGAGCTACGGTGTGATTGGCGGCGTCAACCGCGGTACGATCACGCAGCCCGTCTTTTTCTTCGATACGCGGACGGCCACGCTAAACGAGTCCATTGTGACCAGCCGCAACGATATCGAATTCGACCAGATCTATGGCGGTGTTTATCTCGGCGCGTCCAAAGGGCGTTGGGTGGCGGATCTGCAGGCGCGGACGGACCGCACCAGCTATGATCTGCAAAACCGCGCCGCCGCAGGTCCGTTCGGAGAGCGCCTCGGTGCCGACGACCAAAGCTATGACAGCTCGGGCTCAACGATCTCAGGTTCGCTTGGCTATGCCATCCCGCTGACGGGTCTTGGCGAGGGCATCAATTTCATCCCCACGCTCGGCTTTGCCTATAGTCGGACAACGGCGGACAGTGTCTATTTCTCCAATGACAAGTCTGATCCTGATGACGACGGCGTGCTGGAGTTTGATCCGATCACCAACAAGGTTGGCTTTGCCTCGTTGACCCTGTCCCGGAGCACTGTGCGCCCGTCGGGTCTTGCCGCTCTCAATTACTTCGGCACGCTGAGCTATTATCGCGATTTCGCCGATGTTGCCGGTGCGAGCTATTATCAGCTTGATGCAGCGGGCAATAAGCTTGGCGCGCCGCTTGATGCGAGCAACGACCTGCTGAGCGAGTATGGCGAACTTAGCCTTGGGTTGAACTACACCCGTATCTTGGACCCGGGCTCGGCCTTCTTGTCCGCGCGTCAGCTGGATACCTCCATTCGTGTTGATGGCCGCTTCGGAGATCAACTCGATGGTTGGGGCGTCACCGCGCAGATGCGGCTACAGTTCTGAAAACACGCGCGCTCTTTTGAGGGCGCGCGTTGCACAATGGGGAGGGGTTGACCCAACGAGGTCACCTCTTACAACAGGATGAATTAGGGCGCGCGCATGTCGGATTTATGCACGCGTCAGTTGCACATATTGCTCGGAGCGAAGATCCATTCATGTCACTCTTCAGTAAAGTTGCCTGGAAAGAAGGGCTTTTCCTGCAGCCCCATCACCTACAGCAGGCCGATCGGTATCATGAATATCTGTCTCGCACCCGCACTGCGGTGCTGAGCCCATACCCCTGGGGGCTGTCCAGCCTGCGCTTTGATCGCGACAAGGCGCAGCTGGGCCAGATCGGATTGAACGAAGTGAGCGGAATTATGCCGGATGGCACGCCCTTCGATGCGCCGTCAGTGGCCCCGTTGCCGCTACCGGTCGAGGTCCCGGATGATGGCGCGGGTCTGGACATTTGGCTGACGCTTCCAGATGCGACGATAAACGGGCAGGACATCGCACCCGCCGCGCAAGACAGCGCGACCCGCTATGTGCTGGCCTCGGACACGGTGGCCAGCAACATCTCTGCCAGCCGCTCCGAGCAGGTTGTGGAAATTGCCGACCCCCGTCTCGAGCTCAGCCTGCGTAAGACGCCGCGGCCGGGATATCAGAATCTGAAGATCGGGCGCATTCTAGATCTGCGCGACGGGATCGTGACCCTGGACGACCGGGTCCCGCCTGCCGCGTTGCGGTTGCCGGTTCACCCGGCGTTTGATGGCTATCTCAGCCGTGTGGTCGGCTGGATGGAAGCCAAGCTCGAGACGCTTTCTCGCTATGCCTCGGATCCGAGTTCGGGCGGGGGGATGCAGTCCAGCGACTATCTGATGCTGATGGTGCTCAACCGCGAACTGCCAGTGTTGCGTCATCTTCAATCCATGGCCAATGTGCACCCCGAGCGCCTCTATGAGAAACTCATTGGCCTCGCCGGGGAGCTTTCGACGTTTGACCAGGGGGAGCGCCATACGCGCGCGTATGAGGACTATTCGCACAGCGATCCTCAGGCCAGTTTCCAGCCGGTGGTCGCAACCATTCAGCGGCTTCTGGCGCGAGAGGTCGGACGCGCCATTCGCCTGCCCTTGCAGGAGGTGCGCGCCAACTCCTACGCGGCGCTTGTCAATGACCGCTCCCTCTTTTCACAGGCGACCTTTGTGTTGGAGGTCAGCTCGGGCTTGCCACTCGGCCAGGTGCAAACCCAGTTTCCGCAGCTTTGCAAGGTCGGCCCCTCCACGCAGATGAAAACGATCATCAACAACAACCTGCCGGGTGTCGGGCTGGTCCATCTACCGAATCCGCCACGTCAAATCCGTGTGGTTTCGACCAATGTCTATTTCCTACTCGATAAATCCACGCAGCTCTGGGGCGATTTTTCCTCAGCCCCCGCGATCGGGCTGCATTTTGCGGGCAATTGGCCCGATATGAAGCTTGAGCTGTGGGCGGTGCCGGAGAGTGCTTGATGTCGGATGATGACAAGACAGTTTTTGGCCAACCGATGCCTGCCTTTCCGCCGCGCAAGTCCAGCGGCGAGGGCAAACCGGCGGGGCAAGCGCCCGCCGGCCCTGCGCCTGTAGGTCAAGCGCCGCGACATCCGCCAAATGACGAGGATACATGGCTCGGGGGCGCGCTGAATCCGGCTTCGGGGCAGGGCACACCTCCCGCCGCGCAGCCCGGACCTCAGGCGCCGTCTGCGGCGGGCTATCCGGGGCAACATCCGCCTGGGCCGAACCCATTCTTGCCGCAGCAGGGGCCGTCGGGCCATGGCGCGGGGCAGGGGTATCCGTCGGGTCAGCCTGCGGGCTGGTATCAACCGCAAACCGGTGCATCCAGCCCTGAGGAAGGGATCTTCCCCGAGCTGAACCGGCCCGCGCCGGATCCGCAGGGCCGCGAGGCTGCGCCGAAGATCGCCCTTGCCGATGCCTTGCGCGCCGCAGATGCGAGCAAGGGCGGTGCCGCGTCAAACCCGCTGCTGGCGGAATCAACGGGGTTGTTGATCCTGCTCGGGCGGCTGCGGACGGGGCTGGTGGAAATGGAGTCCGGTCCCCTGCTTGATCACGTCGCGCGCGCGATCAATGACTTTGAAGCCCGCGCATTGGCGCTGAATCTACCGCAAGAGCAGGTGAGAGACGCGAAATATGCGCTCTCGGCCACGGCGGATGACATTGTTCAAAACCTGCCCGGCGCGGATCGCGGGATGTGGCTGCAGTATTCCATGGTTGCTCGTTTCTTCGGAGAGCGCTCCTCTGGTGTTGGCTTTTTCCAGAAGGTGGATCACGCCATGAAAGCGCCCGGACAGAGCTATCCGCTCCTGGAGCTGATGTTGTGCTGCCTGGAGCTGGGGTTCGAGGGGCAATATCGCACTCTGCCCAATGGCGGAGTTGAGATCGCACGGATCCGCAGGGCGATCTATGAAACCCTGCGCCGGGTCAACCCCCGCCCCGATGATGATGTCTCGCCCCAATGGGAGGCGATGCCGATGAACCCACGGCGCCGCCGGACCGTGACACCGGTCTGGGTGGTGGGGCTGATCGCGGTATCAATGGTGGTGGTCCTGTTTGGCACGTTCTCGGTGCTTCTGACCCGCCGGTCCGCAGACATTGGCGATCTGTTTCTCGCGCTGCACCAACAGCTGCCCGCGATCACGATCGAACGCACCGAGCCCGTGCTGGAGCCCTACAAGGCGCCGGAGACGTCGCAGATGGAGCGTATCCGCACCTCTCTTGCGCTGCCGATCGAGGCCGGCCAGGTGGTCGTCGATCAAAGCACGGACTGGGTTTTGGTGCGGGTCGGCGAAGCCCTGCGCTTCTCCTCCGGGCGTGAAGCATTGGCGGAACAGGACGCGGCGGACGAACTTTTGACGCCAGTCGCGCAAATGCTTGATCGCGAACAAGGGCAGGTCCGCGTGGTGGGGCATACGGACACCGTGCCGATGTCGGGAGCGGGGCGGTTCAAAACCAATCAGGAGCTTTCGGAAGCGCGCGCGCAAACCGTTGCGACGTGGCTGTCACAGATGATTTCAGACCCCGAACGGATCGACGTCGAAGGCAAAGGCGCGTCAGAACCAGTGGCAGACAACGCCACTGCGCAGGGGCGTGCACAAAATCGCCGGGTCGAGATTTTGATCCCGCGAGAGGAATAAGACAGTGATTAGCCGTTTGAAAAGATTCTTTGCACTCATTGGCAAAGCCCTCAGCTCTGTCTGGATGCGTTGGTTTTTGATCGCCTTTGCGCTGATCGTCCTGGCGCCTTTGATCTGGTTCGGGTTCCCGCTGACAGGGATCGCTGCGATCTCGGGGCCGGTCTTGCGTGGCACCGTGATCGTGGTGCTTTATGCATTGATCGGGTTGATCTGGTATTTGCGTGTGCGGGCGCGTCGCAAGAAAGCGCAGGCCCTCGAGGACAGTCTGGTCGCAGCACCGGTCAGCGACGGGAAGGTTCTGTCGGAAGGGATGCAGGACGCCTTGGCGAAGCTGCGCCAGAGCGGTGGGCGCAATTTTCTCTATGATTTGCCCTGGTATATCATCATCGGCCCACCCGGCGCGGGCAAGACGACGGCTCTGGCGAACGCCGGCATTGAGTTTCCGGGGCAGGATGGCGCGACTGATCGCGCTGCCGAGTTTGGCGGGACCCGAAATTGCGATTGGTGGTTCGCGGAAGACGCGGTTCTGATTGATACCGCAGGGCGGTACACGACCCATGACAGTGACGGTGCCGCAGACAAGGCGTCCTGGGCGGCGTTCCTTGATATTCTGAAAAAAGGCCGCCCGGATCAGCCGGTGAACGGCGTCATTTTGGCCTTTTCGATCGAGGACATCATGCGCGGCACGGATGAAAGTATCCAGCGCCACGCCGAAACTGTGCGCGCCCGGCTGGCCGAGCTGCACGAGACCCTGCGCATTGACGTTCCGGTCTATGCCATCTTTACCAAAGCCGATCTGATCTCGGGATTTCGGGAATATTTTGGCGCCTTTAGCCAGTCGCGGCGGCGTCTGGTCTGGGGGCACACCTTCCCCACGCGTGATCGCAAGACGCGGACCCACGAGCAGGTGCCCGAGGCCTTTGACGGGCTGATGACGCAGCTGTCCGATGCGCTGGTCGACCGGATGACGGCAGAGCCGGATCCGGCGGCACGGATCGCCATCTTCGGCTTTCCGGGGCAGATCGCCTTGATGCGGGAAAACATGGCGGAGTTCCTGCGGCATGTCTTTGAGCCGACCCGCTATAAGTCCAATGCCATCTTGCGTGGCTTCTATTTCACGTCGGGCACCCAAGAAGGGACGCCCATTGATCAGGTTCTGGGCGCGATGGCACGGGATAGCGATGCCGCTGCCAGCTTCCGTCCCGCCTTCATGTCCGGCAAGGGCAAAAGCTACTTTCTGCATGATCTCTTGCGCAAGGTGATCTTCGCAGAGCGCGACTGGGTTGGGTTTGACCGGCGTGCGGTGCGGCGGCGTCAGATTTTGCATACAGGTGGTCTGAGCGTGATCGCGGTGGTCGCGCTCTCTTTGATGACAAGCTTTGGCTACGCGTTTTGGAAGAACGCGGATCTGATGAAGGACGCAGAGGAAGACATTGCGGCCTATTCCGACATCGCGCGGGAAGAGCTGTCGCGGACGGTTATTGCGGATCCGGACCCGTCCACCGTGCTGTCAGAGCTTGCGCGATTGCGGAACGTGACTGCCGGGTTTGAGGGCACAGATGCGCCGGAATATATCGCGGACATGGGCCTTTCGCGGTATGAGGAGCTGCATCAGGCGGCGCGGCGAACCTATTCGGACGGGTTGGAACGCATGCTGCGCCCGCGTCTGGTACTGTGGATGGAAAACACCATTCCGCAACTGATTGCGGATGATGATACGGCTGGCGTTTATCGTGCGCTCAAGGTCTATCTGCTGCTTGGCGGTCAGGGGCCTGCGCGCGCGGCGGATGGTGGCGCGATCGAGGGGTATTTCGATGCGCTCTGGCGGCGCCAGTATCGTGCGCTTGGTGAAACCGCGACCCGCGACCAGTTGAATGAACACCTCAGCGCGATGCTTGAGCTGGACGACACGCGCACAGATATCATCGGCATCGACCCGGCAATCGTGCGTCAGGCGCGGGATGCCATTGTGACACTCCCGCTTGATGAGCAAGCCTGGGCGGCGATCCAGGACCGGGCGCTCAACGCGGGTCTGGCAAGGGTAGAGCTGGCCTCGGCAATCGGCGGTCAGGTGGACCAGGTCCTTGCGACAAATGATGGCAGTGATCTCAACGATTTGGGCGTTTCGGGGCTCTATACATTCGAGGGCTACTGGGGCTTCTTCCTTGAAGAGCTGAGCAGCGCCCGCACCCGCCTAGAAGAGGACCGCTGGGTCCTGGGAGATGCGGCCAACAGGGTGGATTATGATCGCCAGTTGGGGTCTTTGCTGCGGGATCTCCACCGGATGTACCGTCAGGCGTTCGCCGACGCGTGGAACACTGTACTTTCGCGTCTCACCATGGCGCGCATGTCTGCGGACCCGCCGCGCTATGATACGCTCGGCGTAGCGTCATCGTCCGTGGATTCACCGCTGCTGCGTCTCGTCCAGGAGGTGGATCGTCAGACCCGGCTCAGCCGTCTGTATGAAGAAATCGACAATATGGATGCCTCGGCGGCCGCTGCTGCACTTGCCGGTGGCGGGGATGGTATCGGCAATGCTCTTGGTGATGCGGCGTTCTCGCGCGTCTATGCCGGATCCGGCGTGTTCCAACGCGTCGTGATGGATCAGCTGCGCGCCAAGGGCAAGGAACAGGAGCGTCCCGAGGCTGCCGCAGGAGGCGGCGCACCAGCGCCCGACGATATCTCGCAACGCGCGCAGGTGGACCGTATCACGAGCGATTTCGCGATTTGGCATCGGCTTCTGGAAGGCGACGTGACTAAACGGCCGATCGATGGGATTCTCTCGAACCTTCAGGCGCTGCGTGAAAATCGTCGCACGGCTGCCATGGCGCCTACGCCCGCGGATGAAACGATACTGCGGCAGACATTGGCCACCCTGACGTCGAACAACTCGGGGCTTCCAACGCCCTTGGCGGCGATGCTCAACAAGGTGCAAAGTGAGTTCTCGGTCGTGGCCCAGGATGCCACACTCGGCGAGATCCAACGCGCGTTGAACGATGATGTGGCCGCCTTCTGCCAGCAGAATATCGGGCCTTACTTTCCGTTCGGGCGGAACGGTCGTCAGGTCGCGCCCAAGATCTTTGGCCAGTTCTTTGGTCCGGGCGGGCGTATGGATCACTACTTCAGCACCTATTTGCAACCGCATGTGGTGCGCGGGCCGAACGGGCTTGAACCGGCGCCAGAAAGCGCGATCGGGCAGCGTTTGTCGCCGGCCTTGTTGCGCTCCTTCAGCGCGGCAGAAGCCATCCGCCTGGCCTTCTTCGCCTCGGGCGCACCGGAGCCAGAGGTGGAGATATCCGTGACCCATGAAAGCTCGTCCCCCTCGGTGGAACTTGCGGTCTTGTCGCTCAATGGCAACGCATTGCGCACGCAGCCGAATTCAACGGCGGCGCAGATGGTCTGGCCCGGGCCGGCCTCTGGCGTGTCGCTGAGCCTGTTCCCGGAGGAGCGCAACCGCGAGTCAACACTGCGCTTTTCGCAGGGCCGCTGGGATATCATGAGCTTCTTGCGGTCGGCGCGGGTTCGGACGAACGGGAATGTTGCGAATGTCACCCAAGAGGTGGGGGGCCGCTCGATCACCTATCGTATGGAATTTGACAGCACGACTGTGCCTTTCCTGATGCCCGAGCTTTCGCAGTTCTCCTGCCCCGTTTCAGTGGAGTGAGCCATGGATCAGGACCCTCTTGACGCGGCGCGTATCGGTTTGATTGGAAAACACCCTGGGTATGGGGATTTTCTCCGTGCCGGGCTTGGTGAGGCTGTTGCCGATGGGCTGAGCGGCTGGCTCGATCAGGTCCTGCCTGATTTGCGCGATGAGCTAGGCAATGACTGGCCGGCCTTCTGGGACCAGGCGCGTGAGCTTCGGTTCTGGATCGGTCGTGGCGTATTCGGCGCCACGCTGGCGGGGGTCTTGCGCCCCTCACGTGATCAGGTCGGGCGGCGGTATCCGCTCTTGTTGCTGGCCGAAGGTGCAGATGTCGCCCCGCCGACGCAGCAGGAGGATCAGGACCTTCTTGTTGCGTTTTCCAGCCATTTGGACCGGGCCACCCCGGGAACAGGGGGGCAAGCGCTGTTGGAGGGGCTTGAGGTTGCCGTGCCGGGCGAAAGCGCCAAAGTGAGCCAAGGTCCGTGGGTTTCGGCGCATCATCCGGAAGGCAAGCTCGATGCGCTGTTGCATGCTGCATGCCCCGTCGAAGCGGATCGCGCCACGCTGCTGCGCAGCCATTTCTGGGTCGCGGGCGGGCCGGGCTATGCCGCACAATGGCTCGCCGGTCCTGGGTTGCCGGATGCGGCAGCGCTGGGTTGGCTCCTTGGCGGCATGGCGGTTGAGCCCGCAAACCCCGTGGAGGATGACGGTGCTGCGGGCAACGACGCAACGGAGGCGGAAAGCAGATGATCGCACACTTCCGAAATGGAGTCTTCGCGTTTGAGACCGGCCTTGCCACAGATCGCGGATGTCGCCGGGAGATCAACGAAGACAGCCTGATTGCGCGGCCGGATTTTGGAATTTGGGCGGTCGCAGATGGCATGGGGGGCCACGCGGCTGGGGATTTTGCCTCTGCCGCGATTGCAGCGGAGCTCGACTCGATCGGCGTGCCCGTGTCGCATGCGGATCTTCAGGCCCGCTTGATGGATCGCTTGATCCGCGCGAATGATGCGATACGTCGCCGCGCCGAGGCGCAGGACTCCCGGGCGACCATCGGGTCCACCGTTGTCGCGCTTCTTGCGCAGGAGGCGGAGTGGTCCGTCGTTTGGTCAGGGGATAGCCGGGCCTACCTGATGCGGAGTGGCCAACTTGTGCAGCAAAGCCGTGACCATAGTGAGCTGCGGGCGCTGATTGATGCGGGCCAGATTTCCGAGGATGAGGCGAAGGACTTCCCGCGCAAGAATGTTATCACCCGAGCCATCGGTGTGACGCCCCGACCGCAATGCGATATTGTGTCGGGGGAGCTGTTGCCGGGGGATCGGTTCTTGCTGTGCTCGGACGGGTTGTGCGAACATCTCGAAGATGCGGAGATTGCTGCGATTTTGGCAGAGCGCCCGCCACAGGACGCTTGTGACGCCTTGATCGCTGAGGTTCTGGCGCGCGGCGCGCGCGACAATGTCACCGTCATCGTCGTGGCCTGCTCGCCGGACTTTTTTGACGAAGTCACCCGTCCTTCGGTGCGGTCGGAATGAGCGACGAGGGTGATAAAACGCGTCTCTACAGCCCCGAAGAGGCGAACCCTGAAGGGGCCCAGGATGAGGACCGCACGCGCATAGATCTCTCTTCCGCCGACCGGGAGCACGAGGCGACCCAATTCGCACCCGTGGCAGCGTCTAAGACGACAGAAGAGGATACCAATCTCCCCGTCGGAACGCTCATCAACAACAACTACCGTGTGACGGGGGTGCTGAAGTCCGGGGGGATGGGCTCGGTTTATCGAGGCGTGGAAATCGGCACTGGCGATCCGGTTGCGATCAAGGTGGTGCTGCCAGATCTCATGCGTGACCCGCAGACTTCGCTGCTGTTCAAGCGCGAAGCGCGCACCCTGCGCCAACTGACCCACCCGGCCATTGTGCGATATTATAATTATGTGCGCGATGTGCAGCTTGATCGCTATTTCCTCGTGATGGAGTTCATCGACGGGCTGACCCTGGCGGATTACGTGAGTACGGACCGTGGCCTTAGTGTCTGCGCCGCTTATGAGCTTATGTACCGCCTGGCCGAGGGTCTCGGGGCTGCCCATGATCTGGGGGTGGTGCACCGGGATCTCTCGCCGGACAATGTCATGTTGCCGGCAGGGCGCATAAGTGATGCGCAGCTGATCGATTTCGGTATCGCGCGCTCTGATATTCTCGCGAGTCCGCGGATTGATAACCAGTTTGCCGGCAAGTTGAAGTATGTGGCGCCCGAGCAGTTGGGGCTGTTCGGTGGCGAGGCGGGACCTCGGGCTGATATCTATGGTCTTGCGCTCCTGATCATCGCGGCACTTCGAGGAAAACCGCTCGCTATGGGCGCATCGATCGAGGAGGCGATCGACGCTCGGGCAAGGGTGCCCGACCTTCATGACCTGCCGCAGAAGGTGCGTCCCATTCTTGCGCAGATGTTGGCACCTGATCCCGCAGACCGCCCGGCGGATATGGCGGCCTTGCGAGAGATGATTGCCGAGAAGCCGCGGCCGCGTCGCCCTGCGCCCGCGGTGCCGGGGCTCACGCGTCCACCGGGGTTGGACGGCGTGTTGCCGCCCGGCCCGGCGGCTGCGACACCAGTCGCACCTGCCGACGTGGCGCCCCGAGATCCGATGCCCGTCCGGTTGTTGTTCGCAATGGTTCTGGTGTTTGTCGTGATACTTGGCGGCGCGGGCTGGTATGGTTGGCAGGAGGGTTGGATTGCGCCGTCTGCCAATCGACCGGCTGTCGGCGCGGCCGTGGACAGCTTGCCGCCGCGCCAAGAAGTGGGGCGAGAGGCGTTTCTGGCGCGCTATGCTGAGGCGGGGTGTTCCTATGCCCACCGCATCGCAACCGGACCGCGGGCTGGCATGATTTCGGTCATGACGCAGGAGCCAGACGCCATGCCAGAGCTAAGTTCCGCATACGAGGCCGAGTTCGGTATCGTGCCAGGGATATTGGATTTTCAGGTCAGCCCGGCACAATGCGCCGCGCTTGATTTCGCAAAGCTTTTCCAGGCGCGACCCGGTCCGGACCTCGATCTGATGGTCGCCACGACGGAGATCGTCTCTGGCCAAACCGTGAAGGGCAGGCTTGCGGGTGCGCGCGACGCACAGATCTGGACCGCTCTTATCGACGCCGAGGGGCGCGTGTATAATCTTGGCGAGCAGATCCAGCAGCGCGCTCTGGCCTTCGGGCTGTCGGCGCCGCGCGGTGCAACAACACAAACGCAGCTGGTGTTGTCGATCGCGACGCCCAAGGCGCTTGTTGGAACGGCGCTTTTGCAGGATGGCAGCGATCTCGGCGCGGCGCTGGAGCAGATCGAACGGGAAATCCGTGAGACCGGCGGCGAAGCGGCAGTGCGTGTCGCCGGTATCGTCTTGCAGCCGTCCCGGAGCGAGACCGCGCCTGAGAACAACGAATAGAAGCCGTGATGGCAGATGTGTCTTCCTGAATGTCAGGTGGCACATTCAGGTTTCCGTCCCCGCCGAAAAAAGCACCAGCCGGTGCTCTGGCCTTCGGCGGGAACGTGTTTTTTCGCTGTGGTCAATGCGTCGCGGCAAGCGCCTGATCAAAACCCTGCAGCGAAATCGGGAATTCCAGATCCTGCTCGGCCTGAATGCGGAAGACAAGCGTCGCAGGGGAGGTCGATGCACGCAACGCGTCAAGCTCGGCTTCGCTCAGAGATGTGGTTGCCGCGCAAACCTGTTGGCATCGCGTATAGGCCAAATCAATGTCCAACCCGCCTTCGAGGCGCAGTTTTGGGGCCGCTTGCAACCAGACACCGGCAGGAAGTTGAGCGAGCAAGTGGGTTTTATCGGTTTCCTGAGGGGTTCCCACGACGAGGCGTGCGATAAATTGTTTGTTTTCCTGCTGCTGAAGCGACTGCGTGATTTCGCAAAGGGGCGCCGGACCCGTTTCCGCTTTTTGGCAGCGCAATGTCCAATCCCGATAGACCGAAGTCGTCATATCCGGGCCATCGTTGCTGGCGTCCGATGCCGCGACGTCCTGCGCGGCCGCAGGAGCTGCCAACGCCATCACAAGCGCCAGACTGGGAAGTGTTTTATGTAAAATATTCATGGCGAATCCTGTCGGTCTATATGAATTGGCCTCCTCCATTTGCACGGAAGGACCTCTGACTTCACTTACAAAGTTGTGGGCAGCTCTGCATCCTAAAATTGAATTGGACGCAGCCCCAAGAACACATATTTTGCAGGTGTTGACTGCGCAAGACCCCGCCACAACGCCGATTGGCAGAGCTTTTTTCCCGCGGCGCGCTCTTGCGCAGGAACGCAGCGCCTCTTGCGTCCCCTTGAGCCAGCTTCTATTTCTGATCGTGGATTGAGGCATGCGTGCCAAAAGTAATTTTGCCATGGAGGACATTCGGATGGAGCCAGGGCAGCTGTCGGAAAAGACCCGCCCGCCCGTTCGGCGCCTGCGGTATGAAAGTCCGTCAGAGTTGTATCAAAACGATCTGTATTTGGCGCGGCTGACCCGGCTTCGTCCACTCGATGAGGAATCAGGGCTGGCCTTTCTACACCGGTTGCGCGGGTCTACGACGCCTGAAGATGCCGTTGCCTTCGCGGCCTTTGCTGCAGTCCCCCAGGTTGCAATCTGGTGGGCCTATGAAGTGCTGCGGTTGACGCTCGTAGATGCTGATGCAACAACGCGCGCCATGCTTGGTCTTTCGGCTGACTGGATCCGCTCGCCTGACAACGCCAACCGCTATCGGGCCATGCAAGCGGCGTTGTACGCCCCGGTACGTGGCCCGGCTGTCTACCTGGGGCTTGCGGTTGGATGGTCCGGAGGGCCGATCGCCCCAAACGACCCGGCCCCGGTTGCCCCGCATCGTATGCCGCAAGCGCTCAATACAGCGGTTCTGTCGGCGCTTGCGATCCATGACCTGAATGCGCGCCCCATGTTGCTTGCGCGGACAATTGATCTGGCTGCACGCCTCTTCGTGCCGGAATGAATGGCGGGCTGTCTTTTAATGACTGGGATGAAGCGAATTAACTCATGCATCTGATGTTGCGCATCGAAAACACGGATCGCCTGGAAAATGGCGGGCCGATCTCGCTGTTGCTTGATGGGCGTGAGTTCACCGTGGGGCGGCGCAGCACGATGGATTGGATGCTGCCGGATCCGGCGCTGCATATTTCAGGCCATCATTTCACGGTGCGTCCTGACCAGGGGCGCTACTGGTTGATCGACATGTCAACGAACGGGACCTATCTACAGGGTGTTCCGCATCGTTTGTCCGCGCCGCACCCGTTGCAGCCGGGAGAGCGAATTCTGGTTGGCCCCTATGTGATTGTTGTCGAGGGCGCGGCGCACAACGCTCCATCCGCTGGTGCACAACCCAGTCCAGTTCCTGTCGAAGACGAAGAGGATGACCCTTGGGGATTTTCTGCGCTTGGCGGGGTGGCACCTGCCGTACCAAATGCGAGCCCGCCAGCATATCAATCGAATGTCGCGCCACCTTTGGATGGCTTTGTCGCGATGCCAGATCCCGCGCCTGCGCCGCTCCCGCCACAATTCGTGACGGATGTGCCCGCGCCTGCGCCAGTGGACTGGCCAAACCTGACGCCTGAGGCGGCGCCGCAGGATCAGTTGCCTACTGGCGCCAACGCGATACCGCCTCTGCCCATTCCAGGAGGCGGAGCCGACACCGGACAGCCCGTCCCGACCAGCAGCGCAATGCCTGCCGAGCCGCGCCCCTTTGCCCCAGAAGCGCCGCCTGCGCGGGAGACGGAGGACGGGCAGGGGGTGGCGGTCTTGCGCGCCTTTTGCGAGGGGGCGGGGCTTGACCCTGAAAATGTGTCGGATGTGGATCCTGTGGCACTCGCACGGATGCTGGGGGAAAGCAGCCGGGTCAATGCTGACCTGGTCATGGCGATCTTGCGCGAACGTTCGCATATGAAACAGTTCACGCGGGCGGGTGAGCGCACGATGCGAAACGCCGATGGGAACAACCCCTTGAAATTCATGCAGGATACAAGCTCTGCGTTGGAGGCCATGTATTTGAAGCCCCGAGACGGATTCCAGACCGGGGCAGATGGCTTCGAAGCCGCGCTGCGGGATATCCAGCAGCATCAGCAGGCGATCTTTGCCGCGCTCCAGCCTGCGCTCGCGGCGGTGCTGGAAGGGCTATCGCCCGAAGAGATCGAAGAGCAACTGCCGACCGGAAAACTGATGCCCGGATCCAAACGCGGCCGCGCCTGGGAGGCCTATGTCGCCCTTTGGGACGCCCGCGTGGCCCGTGGCGACAACGGAATGCTCAGCGTCTTTCTGGAGGCCTTTGCACGGGCCTATCAGCAGGCACATGGCGATGATGAGAACAGCGCAACCTGATTAGGACAAGACGGTACGATGATAGTTGATGATATTCTGATCCCAATCAGCGCGGATGCCCCCTGCGGCCCCGATCTCGATGCGAGTTGGGACGACACCTACGGCGAATATTACTTTGATGCCGAAGGGCGTTTGCCCGAGCGTTATTTTACGCCCGGCACGGAACTTCCGGGCAGCGAACAACAGCCTGACAAGGTATTTGACCCCGTCGCAGATGTGAATCTCCAGGCCGAGATCACTCAGATCGATTCGCTTTTGTCGCGGTCGAGGGATCTCCGCCTTCTGGTGCTGCGCGCAAAATGGCAGGCGCTCGCCGGCGAGATCGGTGATCTGGCCGATACTTTCGAAATGATTGCTGGGTGTCTGGAAGTTTTTGGCCCGGATTTGCACCCACAAATTGAAAGTGCCGCACGCGAGCGGCGCGAGGCGATCACTGACTTGGCTTCGCAGATGGCCTTGCTGCAACCGCTGACCTTTTTGCCGCTGAGCGCTTCGGGAGATGTCAGCCTGCGCCGGATCAAGGTTGCCGAGGGGCACCTAAAGCCGCTTCAAAAGGAGCAGGATCTAGAGGCGGACACGCTCTACGGGCTTTTGCGTGATCCTGCCAACGGGGCGCGGATTTCATTCGTACTCGAGGCGATTGGTCGCATTCAGGCGGCGCTTGACCGTATCCATGTCGCGTCGCAGCGCAGCACTGGGGGGCAGACCCCAAAGCTTGATCCCCTGAACGATGTGCTGACCGAAATGATCGCCGCCGTGAAGAAGGCGAGGCCCGATCTTGTCAAGGACGCCCCCCACGGCGGCGGGGCAGCTGGAGGCGCGGCAGACCCCTCGGCGACAGCGCCATCGGAAGCGGGCGCGCCCATCATGCCTGCTGCCGTAAATGCCCCCAAGGTGGAAAGCCATGACCACGCGCGCGCATTGTTGGAGCAAGTAGAGCATTACTACCGGCGCGAGGAGCCGTCTTCGGCAGCGCTGTTGCTTGTTACTCAGGCCCGGCTCTTGATCGGTAAAACTCTGGTCGAGGCGATCACAACGCTTCTGCCGGGGCGCGCAGCAGAGGCAAAGATCGATTTTGGACCCGCCAGCGGCTTTGTCATTGACTACAATCGGCTGGAAACTCTCAGCACCACGCAGCCGACTGATCCAACACGGGACTCACGATCCCGCCCGC
The DNA here is from genome assembly GCF_046535935.1 of Tritonibacter sp. SIMBA_163. NCBI lineage: Bacteria > Pseudomonadati > Pseudomonadota > Alphaproteobacteria > Rhodobacterales > Paracoccaceae > Tritonibacter > Tritonibacter sp. SIMBA_163. The sequence goes on along the minus strand of NZ_JAWJBP010000019.1, from coordinate 34,629 downwards.
CTAAAGTTTCACCCATTCCAAGTGGGCAAGAAGCCGCCGATGTGCTTTTGGGTGTAGAGGCGTATTTTCGCCATGCCGAGAAATCCAGCCCGGTGCCGCTTTTGCTTTCGCGGGCAAGGCGTTATGTCGATCAGGAGTTCGAATCCATATTAACAGATCTCCTGGGCGGTGCCGAGAAGAGCGCGCCATGAAAAAATTCGGGAAATTTCACTGAATGTTCCCCTCGCGTGCACGGTCATGAATTGACATATCCCGTGTGAAAGCGTTGCTTCTATAGGCGAATGAAGATTTATCAGGAGTTGATTTTCCATGGCATCAGATTCGGGATCCGGGTTCATCAAGCGAAATCGCCCGCCACGCGTGCAGATCCAATATGAAGATCCATATGACAGCGAGAAAATGGTCGAGTTGCCGTTTGTCGCAGGTGTGATGTCTGATCTCTCAGGCAATAATCCGGGTGTTGAGAAACCGGAAGTCGAGGACCGGACGTTCAGTGATGTCACGAGCGCAACACTTGACAAGTATATGGCCTCGGTTCAACCTGGCACGACCTTTATGGTTGCAAACAAACTCGACGACAGTTCCGATGCGCGAATTGGGGTCGATCTTCAACTTCGGTCTATGGACGATCTCGAACCGGCTGCGATTGCCCGCCAAGTGCCTGCGTTGCGCAAGCTTTTGGAGGCGCGCGAGCAGCTGGCGAACTTGCAGCGCTACATGAGCACCAAGCCCAAAGCGCAAGAACATATTAAACGCCTGCTTGAGGATCCAGAGCTGCTTGCTGCTCTGGCAGATCGCGCTGAGCGTGTATCTGAAAATAGCGATGAAGAGTAAGAGGCGATTGAACCCATGAATGATCAAGCGCAAACTCAGACAGATCAAGCTCCGGCGGGGCTCGATGAATTATCTGAATTTTCCGATATCCTGAAGCAGACAATCAAACCACGCAGCGATGTTGCCGCCAAAGAGGTGGACAGTGCCGTGGGGGCGCTCGCGCGTGAAGCTCTCATTTCTCAGGATCTTGTCTCTGAAGACGTAATTGATACGCTTGATGCGATGATTGCAAAGCTTGATGAAAAGCTCAGCGATCAGGTCAATGAAATCATGCATGCTGACGAGTTTCAGAAACTTGAGGCGAGCTGGCGCGGATTGGCGCATACCGTCAATAATTCCGAAACCGACGCATCGCTTCAGGTGAAAGTTCTCAATATTTCGAAATCGGAATTGCAGGCGATGATGCGTCGCTATTCCGGTGCGAAATGGGACAAGTCGCCCCTGTTCAATATCGTTTACGAGCAAAATCTCGGTACGCTGGGCGGAAAGCCATTTGGCGTTCTGATTGGCGATTATTATTTTGACCATTCCTCACCTGACGTGAATCTGCTTAAGGGAATGGGGAAAATATCCGAAGCGGCTCTGGCGCCTTTCATTTCGGGCACATCTCCGGAACTTCTGGGTCTCGACAGCTGGAATGAAATCTCAATTCCGCCAGATCTGTCGGAAATTTTCGAAACGCCGGAATACGCGCAGTGGAATAGCCTGCGTGACAGTGAGACCTCTCGGTTTGTTGGTCTGGTGGCGCCGCGCGTTTTGGCCCGTGAACCTTATGGCCCGAATTCCAATTCGGTTGTCGAAGAATTCAACTTCGTTGAAGAGACCGACGGCCATGATGGCCAGAAATACGCATGGATGAACGCGGCCCACGCGATGGCAACCAACGTCAACCGCGCCTTCAAGGAGCATGGCTGGACGGTGCGCATTCGTGGTGTCACGTCCGGCGGCGAAGTGGCCAACCTGCCAACCCATCTCTTTGATACCGGAGACGGGATGAAAGACATGAAGTGCCCCACCGAGGTGTCGGTTACCGACCGCCGCGAAGGGGAGTTGTCAAAGGCCGGGCTTATGGGGCTCATCCATCGTCAACATACGGATAAAGCGGCATTTATCGGTGCTCAATCGCTCTATCGGCCAAAGAAATACGTCGATGATCAGGCGACTCAGTCGGATAATCTTTCGTCGCGCATTCCCTACATCTTTGCCGTGTCGCGCTTCAGTCATTATTTGAAAGTAATGGTTCGCGACAAGATTGGGCAAAGCCCGGATCGGCAACAGCTGCAAAAGCAGTTGCAAACCTGGATCAACAAATACGTTGCCGGGAACGCCGAAAGCGCGAGCGAAATGGAAAAAGCCCGTAAACCTTTGGCTGCCGCTAGAGTTGAGATTGTTGAAGATGAACTCAACCCTGGATATTATCAGGGTAAGTTCTACCTTCAACCTCATTTCCAGTTGGAAGGTGTGGATATTGGTATGTCACTGGTGTCTCGTTTGCCGACTGGTAAGTAACCTCCTTGCGTAAAGCAGGAGGAGTATTAAAGCGCTGAAAATCAGGAGACCGCGCGATGGCAATTGATTGCTTTTTGAAACTTGAAAACAACATCCGGGGTGAATCCCATGATGATAAACACAAAGATTGGATTGATGTCCTTTCTTGGAACTGGGGGCTGAGCCAATCCGGCACGACCCATCAGGGCCATGGTGGTGGCGGCGGTAAGGTAGATGTTCAAGACATCACCATCACCAAGTATGTTGATGCGGCCACGCACGACCTCGTCAAGCGCTGCTGCTCGGGTGAGCACATCACCGGCGGTCAGCTTGTGGTCCGTAAATCGGGTGGCGTTGCACCTGTCGATTACCTGAAAATCGACATCAAAGACGTCATGATCTCCAGCTATACCACGGGCGGCATGAAAGACGGTCTCGACCGTGTTCAGGAAACCCTGACCCTGAACTTCCGCGCGTTCCAAGTGACGTACACGCTGCAGGAAGAAGATGGTGGCGCCGGTCCCGAGAGCTCCGCTGGCTGGGAAATCGCTGAAAACATCGAATGGTCTGCGTGACCTCGGTCTTTTTTCCAGAATGAAATTTTACCGAAGCCGGTTCCCGGCTTCGGTATTCACATGATGTGGTCGCGTCGATGTGCGCGTCCCCAATTCAGCATATTGACCAGAAGAGAATGATGGCGAGCAGGACCCCGGCAAATGGCGCATCCGAGCTTCAGCACGCTAACGCCCATGACCGTGCGAAGGTGTCGATATTCCAGGTCTTTCGCTCTTCGTTCGAAGAACACGATGCGCGGCGCCGCAACTTTTCCGATCCAAACGACGAAGTGGCGATTACGAGGCGTTCGCGCCCGCGCCGCGAAGGCGTGACCGCCGACCAGCTCCGTGCTCATCTTGCCATTGATCTCGATGCGCTTTTGAACACGATCCGCCTTGATGCGGTGTGTGATCTCTCGGACGCGCCACATGTGGCGGGATCTGTCGTCAACTACGGGTTTCGTGATCTTTCAAGCGTCTCGCTGACGCAGCTCCAACGACAAGATCTCATCTCCTCTATCCAAAAAAGCCTGCTGCGCCACGAACCGCGCATCGTCCCGGAAACACTACATGTCAGCGTGCTGGAGGCTGAGGCCGATAGCCATCGTCGCATCAAGATCGCAGTTGAGGCCGAGATCGCCGGGGATCCGGTTGATGTCCCCGTTGATTTCGACGCTGAGGTTGATTTCGGTGCGGGCAAGATGCGCATGTCAACGCTGAGGGTGAACGCATGAAACGCGCCTTCCGCGATAGCTACAATCGCGAGCTTGCTTTGCTCAGAGAGCGCACGGCGGAATTCGCGGCGGACTACCCCGGGCTCGCCGACCGTCTGGGCGGGCTTTTGGCCGACAACCTCGATCCTGCAGTCGCCGGCCTTCTGGAGGGCACCGCCTTTATGGCGGCGCGCGTCCAGCTCAAAATTGATGAGGAATTCTCGACCTTTACCGAGGCGTTGATTGATCAACTCCTGCCGCAGGCCCTGGCACCTATCCCGTCGGTCATGCTCGCGCAGGCGGAGATACCAGATGATACCGACGCAATTGTCGACGGTTTGGCGATCCCGCGGGGGGCCTATATGGACGCGCGCTTTCGAGATGCAGACAAGAGGATTTCTTGCCGCTTTTCGCTTGCCGGTCCGCTTACGATCTGGCCGCTTGAGTTGACGGGACTGCAATATTTTGCCGCGCCGGGACCTTTGGGGGCGCTTGGTCAGGATGTGGCCCCGGGCACGCGCGCAGGGCTGGCGGTGGATTTTGCGCGCGTCGGCCCGTCGGGCAAGATGGATGGCGCGCGCATCCGTGACCTTGCTCTGGACCGGCTGGATATCCATCTGACCGGGCCAATGGCAGAGGCGACCGCGCTCTATGAACAACTCGTTGCGGGCACCACTCGCATTTCCTTGCGTTGGTTGTCGCCGCAAGGGGACCCCGTTTTTGTTCATCTGCCCCCGTCAGCATTGACGCAAGGCGGGTTTGACAGGGACGAGCGGCTCTTGCCCAATCATACGCGGCTGTTTGACGGTTACGCGTTGCTGCGGGAGTTTTTCATTTTTCCACGCAAGTTTCTGGCGGTACGGCTTGAAGGGCTGCAACGCTACATCAAGGCGATGCCCGGCTCGGAGTTCCAGGTTGTGTTTGAGTTCGCGCAGGCGGACGAGACCCTCGCAACGCGTCTGGGCCCGGACCACATGGCCTTGCGCTGCGTGCCTGCGATCAATCTGTTTGAGGAAAGTGCCGCGACCGTGCGTGTCGATCACAAGCATTCCGAGTTCGTGGTGATGCCCAATTCGACACCGGTCACCCACTATGAGATCCATGATATTCTGGATGTGCAGGCGCATTTTTCCTCGCTTCAGACTCGGGCTGAAGTCCGTCCACTCTATGCGCTTGCCAAGGATGGCCCGGATCCGCGCCAGAGCTATTTTTACACGGCAAGACATCGGCTACGGCGCATGAGTGCGCGCGAACGCCGGTACGGCGTGCCGCGCTCGCAATATCGCGGAACGGAGACCTATCTTTCGCTGTATGAGCCGCCCGGAGGGGAAGAGATCCAGCGGCTGCACCTCCGTACGCTGGCGTCAAATCGCCACTTGCCAGAACAGCTGCCGCTTTCCGAAGACAGGAATGATTTCTACCTCAACGACGATCAGGGTATTGGCTTTGCGGTGCGGGTGGCTCCGACGCCCCCTCGCTATCCGATGGGCCAAAACACGGCCGCCGTTGGCCCGCGTGGGCAGGAGGGGCACGCCTATTGGAGATTGATCTCTTATCTGTCGCTCAATCAGCTCGGGCTTGAAGGACGCGGCGGCGACAACTCCGCCGGTGCGCTGCGCGAGATGTTGTCGTTGTTTGCGGATCACAGCGATTCAACGGCCCGCGCAGCCGTTGGGGGGCTGATCGGCGTCCGAAGCCGTCCGATCACCCGCACGATCGAGATGGCAGATGGCTTTCACGCGGCGCGCGGGCTGGAAGTGACGTTGACGTTTAACGAGGAGGACTATGAAAGCTCAGGCGTGATCGTCATCGGCGCGGTCCTAGATCGGTTCCTGTCCGAATATGCGGCCGTAAACAGCTTTACGCAGGTGGTGATCGAAACCCGCCAGCGCGGCCATATCAAGACCTGGCCAGCACGAACGGGGCAGGGACCCCTGTTATGACTGTCGAGACGGCTGATCGCTCACCCCCGAAGGCCTCCGCGGAGCCGGGCTGGTCTGACATCCGCGAGCGGGAAGCCGCAGCGGCGCAAGGGCATGGGTTTCTTGCGCTTTTGCGCCGCATTGAACGTGAGGCGCCAGACGGGAGCCCGCGCATCGGACGTAATGCTCGGCTCGCGCAATCACTGGTGCGGCTCGGGCAGGATCCGTTCCTCTCCTTTCCGCTGCAAGATCTGGCGCGGGTGGGCCTGCGGAAAACCACAGGCGCGGGGTCGATCCCCTCGGTGCGTGCGCAGTTTATGGGGTTCTTCGGGGCATTTGGGGCGCTTCCGCTCAGTTGGACCGAAGAGGTCGCCCGGTGGTTTGAGAGTGGAGATGACAGCTTCACCGCCTTTGCAGATATTTTTGCAGCGCGCTTTCAAGAGCTGTTCTTTCGCGTCTGGTCGAATGCGCGCCCGATAACGCAGTTTGACCATAAGGATGACCGATTTAGCGTCTGGTTGCAGGCCTTTAGCGGCACTGGCACCCCGGAGGGGGCCAAGACCAGCGACGTGCCTGCGCTCACCCGGGCGTGGCTTGCGCCGCTGTCGGCGGGGCGGGTCAAGAGCCCGGTCAAACTCCGGCAGATGCTGGAGCTTTGCTTTGGCGCAGGTATTGGCGTTCAAATCGAGGAAATGGTGCCGACCTGGCTACGCCTGGAGGACGGCGCGCAAACCCGGATGGGATTGGGCTGTTCGCGCTTGGGCGCGGATATTCATCTGGGCGCGCAAGTGCGTACGATCACGTCGAAGATCTGCATTCACCTGCATCTGCCGGACATGGAACAGTATCATCGTTTCTTGCCAGGGGCGGAGGGCCACCAGGAACTGTCGGATCTCTGTCTTTGGTATCTTGGCCGGACATTTGAAGTCGATGTGGCGCTTTGGTTGCCAGAGCCAAAGCTGGCACCCGCCGTGCTGGGCGAGACAACGCAGCTTGGTTGGATGGCCTGTATCGCCCCCGATGCGGAGAAGCGGGGGCAGATGGTGCGGGGCTGCCGCTTCGCGCTTTTATCCGATGACGACGACGACATGATGCAAACACCGCGCCCACACTGAATACGACGTTTAACCGAAAGCCTTTTTTATGACCGAGATCACAATTGAGTCCTACGCTGGAAAGATGAATCGCCTTGGCTATGAGGCGTTCTTGCAAGGCATGCGTCACGCCCGTTCCGAAGGCCATCGCCATGTTGATTTGGCGCATTGGTTGTTTGCGCTGCTGTCGGAGCAGAAAAGTGATGTCTCGCTTACTCTGACGGCGCTTGATCTTGATCGCGGGCGCGTTCTCAAGGATCTCGATCAGGTCGTGAGTGGGATGGATCGCAATGTCACCACCATTCCCGGGATTTCGGAATATCTTGCCGATGCGCTTAATCACGCCTGGACCTATGCAACGCTGTTTTATGGCGAAGCGCAGATCCGCACTGGCCATGTGTTGACGGCCTTGGTGTCGGACGCGGGGTTGCGTCGGCAACTATGCGCCCTTTCGGCGGTTTTCGGAAAAATCAGCGCCGATCAGCTTGCACAGGATGCCCGTACCCTCTGGGCCGGGTCCGATGAGGACGATATGCGCCCGATGGATGGCGCAGGGCTTGGTGCGGCGCGCGACAGCACGGCCCCCGGCGCAACAGGTCAAACCGCGCTTGGCCGTTTCGCTCAGGATCTGACCGCAGAGGCAAAGTCCGGGCGGCTCGACCCGGTTGTCGGTCGGGATGAGGAAATCCGCCAGATCATTGATACGCTTTTGCGGCGGCGTCAGAACAACCCGATTCTGACCGGCGAGGCAGGGGTTGGCAAAACCGCTGTGGTGGAAGGGTTTGCGCAGGCGCTTGCGGCGGGAGACGTGCCGCCCGCGCTTGAGGGAACCGTGCTCTATATGCTTGATATCCAGGCGATGCAGGCAGGTGCGTCGATGAAGGGTGAGTTCGAACAGCGCCTCAAATCGGTGATTGACGAGGTTCAATCCTCCCCGGACCCGATCATCCTCTTCATTGACGAGGCCCATACGCTCATCGGTGCGGGCGGTCAGGCCGGGACGGGCGACGCCGCAAATCTGCTGAAACCTGCCTTGGCGCGGGGCACATTGCGTACGATCGCTGCAACCACTTGGTCCGAATATCGTCAGTACTTCGAAAAAGATCCCGCGTTGACGCGGCGTTTCCAGCCGGTCAGCGTCGAGGAGCCTGATGTTGCGACCTGTTGCACCATGTTGCGCGGGATCCTTGGGCCGATGCAAAGCCATCACACTGTGCGTATCTCCGACGAGGCACTTGTCGCGGCGGTCGAGCTGTCTCAACGCTATATCCCGTCGCGTCAGCTGCCTGACAAGGCGGTGTCGCTTCTGGATACGGCCTGCGCGCGGGTGGCGGTATCGCAATCCTCTCTCCCGGCGCGCATTGCCAATCTTGAGGCGAAGATCGCCGCGCTGACGACCGAGATTGCCGCCAAAGTGGCCTCGGGCGATCTCGGCGAAGACGCGGAAGCACGCATCCAGGAAGCCACGGCGGAGCAGGAGGCCGCCGAGGCCGAACGCGTCGCGTTGCAAAGTGAATATGAGGTTCAAAAAGGGCTGGTCGATCAGATCATAGACTTGCGCGCATCACTGGCATCGGAAAACGCGGAAGACGACGATGAAATCTCGCGCGCCGAGCTGCGCGAGACCATGCTCACCAAGCTCGCCACGCTTGAAAAGGGCGAAACCGAAAACCGGATGGTCTTTGCACATGTCGATGCGCAGACCGTAGCGCAGGTGGTGTCCGATTGGACGGGCATTCCGACCGGGCGCATGGTGCGGGATCAGCTCGAGGCGGTGCTGGGTCTCTCTGACGCTCTTGCAGAGCGGGTCATTGGCCAGGACCACGCGTTGTCTGCGATTGCGCGGCGGATCGAAACTGCGCGGGCCGGGCTGGCGAATCCCGACAAACCGCTGGGTGTCTTTATGCTCGCCGGTCCCTCTGGCGTGGGCAAGACCGAGACGGCGCTTGCGCTCGCAGAGGTGCTCTATGGCGGTACTCAGAATATGATCACCATCAACATGTCTGAGTTTCAGGAAGCCCATACGGTCAGCCTGCTGAAGGGCGCGCCCCCGGGATACGTGGGCTACGGCGAGGGCGGCCGGCTGACCGAAGCTGTGCGGCGCAAGCCCTATTCGGTCGTGTTACTGGACGAGATCGAAAAGGCACACCCGGATGTGCACGAGCTGTTTTTCCAAGTGTTTGACAAGGGCGTCATGGAGGACGGCAACGGGCGTGAGATCAATTTCCGCAACACGCTCATTCTGATGACATCAAACGTCGGCACCGACGTCATCATGGATATGGCGGATCAGGGCAGGCAGGTGCCGGATCTTGACGAGGTTACGCATGCGCTGCGGCCGTTCCAGCTTGACGTCTTCCCGCCCGCTCTTCTGGGACGGATCGTGACCATCCCCTACCTGCCGCTGGCCGCGGATGTGCTCGGTGGCATTGCAAAGCTGAAACTCGGTGCGGTGGCCACACGTATCGCGTCGGCCCATGATGCGGGGCTGACCTATGATGAAGCGGTGATCGATCATATTGTCTCGCAATGTCACGATCCGGATTCTGGTGGGCGCATGATCGACAATATTATCACCAACACAATTCTACCCCGCCTTTCACGAGAGATCCTCGCACGCATGGTCGCAGGCGACCAGTTTTCACGCGTACGCATCGGGGTCGAGGAACGTAATTTCACCTATTGGTTTGACGAGGCCGAACAATGAGAAAGCAATTTACAGACGATTCCGGGCAACGTTGGAGTTATGATGAGGGCGCCGCGCTGCGGCTGATCGGTCATTACGCCCGTCTCAAGGCGATGAACGAGACAACCCGCGTGGTGACCACGCGCGAGAGCCTGATACAAAAGCTATATCTGGCAAACGAGCTGGCGCAGGTCGACACCGACGTGAACCGGATGTTGCAACGCAAAGCTGAGGTCGAAGCCGTCACAGGCCGGCGTTTTGCCACGCTGATGCTCGGTGCTGCCGATGACGCGCAGTCCTACCTTTTTGGCCTGCGTCGTGATGTCAATCGGCTGATGACGGCCAACCAATCGGTCTATCGCCGCGCACAGGATATCAATCAGGCTGCGATCGACCATGCGGAAACCGCGATCAAGATCACCAAGGGCGTGCGTGATGGATCCATCTTGACGCTGGGTGTCATTGCCACGGTTTCGACCGGTGGCCTGACGCTCGCCGTGGCTTCGGGGACCGGCGTTGGGCTTCAGGCGACAGCGACCTATCAGGACACCGGGTCGGTTAGCAAAGCCGCCGTCAAAGGCGCCCTGTTCATGCTGCCCCTTGGCACCAAACAGATCTCGCTCGCGGCCGGCGCTGCTGGCGCAAGCACCACCGTCACAACCGCAATGAGCCTTGCCATCGACACCGGAGCTGAGACGTTTGAAGGGGTCTATGTGAATGATGCCGATCTCGACAAAGCCTTTGGCGCGGCATTGACCAATCAGCTGATGGGTTTCGGGATCGGCAATGTCGCAGCGGCCAATACACGCTGGATGGGGCAACGGTTGCGCGGTGCGATCCGCATCGTCGATAGTCACGGGCAGCAGATGTCAAACCGCGCCTGGCCGTTGATCTCGCAAATGGGCGGCAAGCTTGTGGGGGAAAGCCTCAAAGTCTCTCCGGCGTCGGAACGTGCAAATGCCATGGCTGCCGGTGGGGTGAGAATGGCGGGCCGCGGGATGGAAAATGACAGTCCCGTCGGTTCTTTGCGCAGCCCGCGTGACGAAGCCGAGGCCTATATCATGCGGCACGTGTTGAGCCGGATCTGAAAGGCGCGCAGCTGAAGATCTAGGATGGATAGGTGTTGAACCTAGCCATCCGTCAGCCCGGCAGTGTCGAGTATCTGATCAACGTCCCGCGTATAGGCCGCGCTTCCGGGCAGCGAAATCGCTGCTTGGGTCGGGGCTTTGCCGGTCATCTTGGTTTCAGCCCAGGCGATAAGGTCGGCAACGGATTTGCCCCTTAGAAATGGATTTGCATCAACGACTTGGGAGCCGAGCGTCGCCTCGACCGACAGGTCGGGATCTGTTCCCAATGCGCGCACCGCACCCTCCGGGCCCAAGAAATGCGCCAGATACAGACGCCCACTGGTCACGCCAAATCCTTTCTTCACCAGATAGGCTCGGTTCTGCCGGGTTAGGTTGAACACCATCTCGACCGACAGGGCAGGGTCCATGCGCAGATCCAGGACCTCCTGCCGACTCAGGTTTTGCATCAGCTCGGGGTGGTAGGTTTTGATCATGTGCAGCCAGGTAGAGATAATGAACTGGCCCGGCCCGAGCGCGCTTGAGAGCGGGTTCTTCGCATCAGATCTTCCGCCACTTTCAACGTGGACAATCCTGGACACCAGGTTGCGGACCGCCTCGTCGTCGGTGGCGCTATCATCCGTCGGCGCGCGCGGAGTAAACATCGTGCCCGCGCAAAGATACTTGTCGTCTGCCCCTGCCATGACATAGCAGCTCTGTTCTCGTCCGGCAGGTCCGCCAAGGCCAACAAAAAGCACCTGTGCCAGGTCATCGTCTTCCTCTGTGGCGTCATGTCCCGCCAAGAGCAGAGTGATGTGATCGCCGGCCCCAACTTTGCGATCAAGCGCGAAACGCTGTGCGACCATCACCACAAGATTCCCCGCCGCATGGTCCGAAAGGCCACTTTGAAGGGCGCTTGTGTATAGCGCATCAAGATAGCTTTGGGGCGGCGGCAAATCGCGCCTTGCGGCGCGCGCCCGCACGGCAAGGTCTTCTTGCCCCCAGGGGTCGGCAGCGCGCACCCACTGCCCAGCAGCGCCGCGGGCAAGACTGCAACAGTACAGGTCATCCGTATAAAGCGTGAGCTGTGCAAGAGCGGAGGCGTGTTCTGATCCTCTCGCAAACCGCAAGGCCAGGATGCTGTTTTGCGGCAGCATCAGGGGGGCTGTGTCGTTGTCCTCCGTTGGCTCTGGCAGCAGCGGTTGCAGGGCCCGGATTGCCGCTTGTGCCTCTTCTTGGGACACCCCGTTTTCGGTCAGGACCTCAACCCCTGAACGCGGCGTGGCAAGCCACAAGATCTGATCTTCGGCAAGGGCGTAGCTCTGGCCCGGCGCCCGCGTGTAGATCTTGTGGTCGCGCGCCGGGGTGGCGGCCTGCGCTCCGCTTAATGCACGGCTGCGCTGAGCCTGGTAGAGAGCAAAATCCTCAAGCCGCGACGCGGCATGAAGCGCGAGTTTTGAGGACTGATGTGACAGGTCCGCATTGATCAATCTCAGCCGATCCGGGCGCAGTGGGCCCGCCCGCTCCGGAGCGAAATCGGCGGGCCCCGGAAGGCTCTGATCCTCCTGAAGCTCCGGTTGCGCCAACCTCAGCCGAAGCGGATCACGAGGCAGGTTGACGAGGGCGCGAAACGGATCCGGTGGCGGCGCGATCTGGGAGGGTGAAACAGGCGCGGGCTCCGGCGCGCGCGTCATCTGACTTGGCCCAGCATTGGGGATCGAGCGCCATTGCCATATAACTCCGGCGGCAAGTCCAATACCTACGCAAAGCCCAAAGGCCGCCCCCGCGCGGAGGAAAATACGCCGCCGACGCCGCGCGCGGGCACGGCGCCCTGCTGCACTGAACGCCGGATCAATCCGAAGGTCGGGATCCGTTCCGTTGCTCACCTGAACACTCCGAGCGATGGCGTGATGGTCCGGATCTGGCGCTCCGATGCAGGAGCAGAGGGCTGGCTTGACGGCGCACGCTGGGTCGGAGCCGGAGCCGACGGCGTTGAGGTCACGCGGGCGCGTGGGGCAGGGCAGGCAACATCGGCGGCCAGGATGATCTGCCGATAGAGTGCGGTGTCTGGCTCTGTCGTCACGGCCCGCGCGTCATCGGAGCGCTCGTTGAAATATGCGTTTACGGCACCGCGCGACCCATTGCCCCAGATGCCGTCAATGCCAGCACGGTAACACCCCATTCTTGCAAGTTCTGTCTGAATCGCGCGGGCTGTCTCCTCTGCTGGCGGGTCAAAGGCGCCCTCGGACACCAAACTGGCAAACGTGATCGGGTTTTGCCGCCTGAGCGCGGTTCTGGCCGCGAGATCTCTATAATCGTCTGGAGCGTCTTGGGCATCGGGGCTGTTGTAGTCTGGTCCGATCAGGCCAAGAATAACGGAAGGCTGCGGCGCGCCCGGCGCAGGCGGAATGGCAACGAGCGTCTCACTCGGAATCTCGCTCAGGTCCGCTGTCGGTGGAGGAACGTAGCGAAAAACCGCAGGCAAGATCTGTTCAAACCCTTCATCGCGTGATGGCGCCGAAATTGTCAGCTGTGCAGGCCGCGCTGATGAAACCGCGTGACCGGGCAGAGCCAAACCCTGGTGCCATAGGCCAGCCAATACATCAGAGAGGGGTTGCACTTGCCCCTCTTCGACGCGCTCCGCCCCGCGTGCCAAGGCCTGAAGCACCGGATCGGGGCCGGCCGGACAGGTTTCTGAAGGCGATATGGAGGCGACGAGCGAATACGGGGCGGCGACCGGTTGGCGCAACGGCCCCGGATCTGCCGAGGCACAATGGGCCAGAAGAACGACCACAGGGGACATCCCAGCGGCCCCGGCCTGTTCGATCAGGTCTTCAAGGTCGCCCTCCCCGGCACCCGATGCCGCACCGATACGCAGGATGACCAGCCCGCCCGGTGTCCGCACGGCCATCTCCTCGAGCTCCTGGCGACGTGTGTATGGCGCGGTGTCTTGCACATAGCGCACCTCCGAGAGCCCCAAGCGCGCGATGTCTTCAGCGGCGCTTTCTGCGCTCTCTTGGGTGTCGGTTCCCTCTTCTGTCGTATAGATAAGCCCGCTCCATTGCGCATCTGCGGGTGCCGCCCAGAAAGTGCAGGCCAGAAGAAGCAGCGCGCCACAGGGTGACGGCCCCCGCGCACGCAGAAAAGTCAGCACCTGAAGCAAAGGACTACATCTCATCGGGAACAGCACCGTCGGGATAGACTGAGAGCGTGAAACCATCGGCAGTGCCGGTGTCAATTTCACGGGAGTTCCCTTGGAGGTAGCCGCGGGTCAGACACTCACTATCGCCCCTGATCTCAAAATACTCTGGCTTGACGCAGATCGGAGTGGCGCCATCAAGGATAACCTGCCCAAAGGGATCCGTCGCCAACACATAGAGGAATCGCGCACTCAGCGCACGGTTGATCAGGTCCGCGCATTGCTCGGGCGCGATAACCCACCACCCGTTGCTGACAAAGGTGCCATCTTTGTACCGGCCAAGCGCAACGTTGATCACATCCGGCGTCTTGTTGCACAGATGAAACCCTGGGCTCTCCTCTGCAACCACTACTTGCGCGCCCGCGAAGACAACCATTGCGCCCAGACATAAGGCCCTGGTGGCCAGAAAGAACCGGGCTGCGAAGGCAGAGAACATGTCAGGCACCTCCTTCGGACAATGCGCGTTTGAAATCTCAGTGTGACCGCCTGTTTTTGCCAAAAATAACAAACTACGCGGCGCAAAGACCTTATATCCTGATGAAATAAGAGGTTTGAGATACTGACGCCACCAAAAATAAAGACGTCGTGATGCCGGACGGGAGTTAAACCTAAGGATGCAGCAGGCGATGGTGTTTCAGAGCATCGAAAGCGGAACGCCGGGCGGCATGCCAAGCATAGCGTGAGCATTGCGCGAATAATCGCGGGTGATGCTCACAGAGGCGATTTCCCCTGTCTCTTACACGTCATAGGCGATATACTTGGCGGTATGTTTAAGGTCGTCGCTATCACAGCCAGTCTTTGCGTCCTCTGTGTTGCAGGGGGGGTGGGTTTTGCTGCCTACCATGGCTCTTCCGTTGTGAAACGGGCGCCGCAGCCAGCGGATGCAACCGTTTCTGAAGGGGTAAAACCACTCTTCAGGCGCAGCACACGTAGCAGCATCGCGCCCGTTCAAGACACTGCGCCGGCTCCACCGACCAAAGATCTCTTGCCCACGGGCACCATGTCAGTGCGCAGCGACTCAGTGCCGTTATCAGTGCCGTTACCGGACGACCACACGGCCTCGATGACTTACCCGCGTCCGATTGCGCGCGATAGGCTTCCGGTTGTGCCGTTGGAGACCAGTTCTCATGCATCCAGCACGGCTCAACCTCAATGGGTTGTGGGCGACGCAGAGCCCAAGACACATGCCACGGACTATCTGATCGGGGTCTATCGGTAGAGCGATCTGCAGATGCATCTTTGCACGCATTTCCTGTAAAAAAGTCGATGCGCCATACATGAATTGGTGCATATGTTGCCCTTATCGTCCAAGGGACTTCAGGACGGTGATTTTATGAATTTTCTGATCGGTGACTTTGTAATGTCGGGTATTATTTCTCCTATTTCGCTGCCAATCTTCATCTCCCTGGGCCTTCTGTCGATTGCCATGATTGCAGTGACCTTGCGCAAGGTCGGCCAGTTTCGAAAACTGCGCACGGGGGGGCGGGATGGCGCCGAAGCTGCGCTCAAACTTTGGCTAGCGGGACACTCGCAGGACGCGATGGAACGGGCCCGTGCGCAAAATTCCGTTCTTGGACGCATTCTCACGGCCGTGATGTCAGGCGTGCAGGCCCGCCCCGGAGAAAGCGAATATGCAGAGGAGTTGGGCCGCCAGACCGCGCTCGTCGAGCTTGCACAGATGGGGCGCTATATGCGGTTCCTCGAAATCTGTGTTTCCTCGGCCCCGATGCTCGGCCTTCTTGGCACGGTTTTGGGGATGATCGACGCGTTCGCCGAACTCTCTGCCGTACAGGGCGCGGCTGATCCGGCGAGCCTCGCGCAAGGGATCTGGACCGCCCTGACAACCACAGCGGCCGGCCTTGTCCTGGCGCTTGTTGCCGATTTCATTACGTCCTGGTTCGAAGCGCGCATCGAACGCGAACGTGTCCTGGCCGAGACCATGATTTCCGCGGCAATCTTCGGGCGCGCGGGCAGCATCGCAGACGCGGCGTAACGGGAGCTTTGAAATGCCGCGCCATCGCGCCACGCTTCTGCCGCCCGCTCGGCGAACCCGGCGATTTTCGTTAATCCCGCTCGCCGATACGATGTTTCAGTTGCTGATCTTCTTCATGCTGTCGTCGGGATTGACCCCCTATTCGCTTCTCGGCTTCGGACAGGTACCGGCTGGCCCCGAAGCGCGTGGCGCGGGGAACGGTTCAGAGCCCGCAAGTGCTGCCGGGTCACTTCAAGATCGCGTGCTCTGGCGGATCACCGCAGGCGGGTTGAGTTTCAACGCACAGCACTTTGAGTTCTCAGAACTTGAGGCACTGAGTGCGGGGCTTTCGAGCCGCGCGGACCCGGTCTCGGTGGTTCTGATACCCGAAGCGGCTGCGCGCATTCAGGACATTGTCTCTGTGATGGCCGCCCTGAATGCCGCCGGGGTTGAGACCGTACAGCTTGGCATTTCGCCAAAGGAGGGATGAGTGACAAAAAAACACTCTTTGCTGCCCCCTTCGCCAAAGCGCGTCAGGCCCGATATGGCATTGGCCATCGTCAATGTCGTCCTGTTGCTGATCATGTTCTTTCTGGCCACGAACGCATTGTGGAACCAGTCTGCACCGACGGAGATCAGGTTGTCGCAAACGCGAGATTTGCCGATATCCCAACTGCCGACGCCAATGTTGCAAATTGATCTGGATGATAAGATGTCCCTTGATGGGGATCCGTTCCCAGAGGCAGAGCTTGGCGTCCGACTTGCAGAGCTTGACCGGGTGTATCTCCTGATGGATCGCACCGCGCCGGGACGGCAGCTGACGTCGCTTCTGGCAGATCCGGTGTTTCAGGATATCGAAGTTGTGCTTGTCACGATCCGTCAGCGCGATACGCAGGATGCGATGCCATGAGCGCGCTTCCATTTGCCCAAGAGTCTGCGCGAGATTGGTGGGGCGTTGCCCTCATTGCGTTTTCTGCGCACGCCGTGGTCGCAGCGGCAGGCATTGGCGTTTTGGTCTGGCATCCAGATCCAGCCGCCACACCGCCAGAAATCAGCTTTACCGTGTCGTTGCAGCGCCTTGACACCGATAGCCTCGCGGGGACGCAAGTCTCAGAGGGCATCGCAAATGCGGCAGACACCCCCGGCACCGACGCGCCAGATGACCAGCCCGAAGGGGTGTCGGCCCCATCCCCTGAAGTGCCCGACCTTCCATCGGATACAGACCAACAGGCCCCATTGCTTCCCGCCCCGGACAGGCAGCCCGCGCGCCCGGCGTCGGTTCCGCAGCTGGGACGGGACGTCGCAGAGATAACACCCCCAGATGCCCCGGTCGTTCCCGACGCACCCGCTTCCCTTGACCTTGCCCAACCTCCGGTGAGTGCGGCGCCGCTCCCGCTTGCGTCCACTCAAACACCAGAGGCGAGCTCTCCCATCATTCCGCTTGATCGAGGGCAAAGCACAGGCGGCGCACCACGCAGCGGACCACAGCTCGCCATATTGCAACCGCCAGGTGCTGCGGCAGAAGACCAAAGCCCTGACTGGCCGTCCCCACCGCCCGAAGCCCCTTCCCTTGACGGGAACACGACACCCAATGTCGGCGCAAGCGACCATGCGTCGACCGACGCATCAGAGGCAGGTGACACAGCCAGCCTCCCCGAGGGCGAAGGCAACGACACAGAGACGCGCGCCACCGTGGCCCGTGCGGTTGATTTGGCAGCAGGCGACTTGATCAGGCGTATTCGCGAGCAGGCTCATCCTGACTGCCTCGTGGCCTTGCCACGCCGAACGTCCACGGGTGGCCTGGGGCTTGAGATGATCGGCGCGTCTGAGCGGGTGATGCAAGACTACGCCAAAGCGCTTCTCGGACCCGAAGACGCGGATCTCGTGCAGACCCGCCAGTTGATTGATCCACGCCAATGTGCCGGGCTTGATCTCGTGGCCAAGGGGCCGAATTATCCTGCAACCCGGCTCGGACTGGGGCTTGAGAACCCGGCGCCCGCCTCCAGTGGCTGGCTGCGCGGAGGTGTGCGCGGCACCGGTGGGCGTTATGTCATGCTGCTGGTCATTGACAACAATGGCGTTGTTCAGGACCTTCAGCGATTCAGCCGGTTTGGCGACAATCGCGTGGATTTCGCAGTGCCGGTCACCCGTGCTGGCCCAAGGCGCGATACATCACAGCTGATTCTGGCGCTCGCCTCATCGAACCCCTTTGACGATCTGCGCAGTGGCATCGGCGGACTTGCCCATGAGACACTCCAGCGCGCCCAGGACCAGCTTGGATCGGATATTGCGATGGCCTTGACAGGGTTCGTACTGCAATGAACGGCACCGTTCCAAGGCAGCCCGATCAGGTTGGGCCACTGGAAAAGGCCCCGTCACTCAGCCAACCGCGCGCAGGAAATGAACCGATTGCCAAGCGGGGCCAAATCACCGCTAAGAAGACAAGCTGACATTTGTCCCATGATGAGAGGCGTAGTGCTCTTGAGATCGGCATCGGAAAATCCAATTGCATTTATGTGTTTGCTGCACCCGAGGCTATCAAAGGGCAATCGTTCCGTTCTTGCGGTGCCTAGTCTTAGACTCTAGCGGACCCCGCTTCAGTTTTTGATCGGGTGTCCTCCCGCCGCTGCCCATTCTCGAGCGTCAGTTTTCATAGAACCACAGCCAACCGGTGGCAATCTGCCGGACCTCCGCACATTCCATTGGCCTTACCACTAACGTATTCATGGGCCGTGCTCGTTATGAATGCGCGATCAGCGGGGGGCAAGGCAATGCGCGTGGCCTGGGTGTTGCGCCGACTGGAACCTCTCCCTAGAGTCTCGCGAGCAAACACTAAACGGTCGCGCGTATGACACCTTTCAAACTCAATAACTTGGTGCGCTGGATGCGGGTTCTATGCCTCATCCCGATGATTGTTTTGCCCAGTGTCGCGACAGCTGAACCGCTCAGAGTGTTTGCGGCTGCGAGTTTGAAGACCGCACTGGATGAGATCGCGGCAATGTACGAAACGGACACCGCGACCGAAGTTTCAATTTCTTATGGAGGTTCATCGCTCCTTGCGCGCCAGATTGGCGCCGGCGCGCCGGCTGACGTCTTCATTTCGGCAAACGTCGGATGGATGGATGACCTAGCGCGGCAAGGGCGTATCGACGAGACGACACGTCTGGATTTGCTACGCAACAGCTTGAGTGTGATCGCGGCGCGGGGCAAACCGGCGCTGAGCAGCTTGGCTGATCTGCAAACGGCCCTCGGCACCGGCAAACTGGCGATGGCTCAGACCAACGCCGTACCCGCGGGAATTTACGGCAAGGCTGCACTGAGTTCCGCCAATATTTGGCAAGATCTACAAGCTCAAGTCGCCCAGACGGACAATGTGCGTTCCGCGCTTGCGCTTGTCGCCAGCGGTGCCGCCCCATTCGGGATCGTTTATCAAACAGATGCCCGTGCCGAGAACCGCGTGACCGTCGCATTTCCCATACCAGACAGCATGCATCCGCCGATTATCTATCCCGTTGCCGCAATCAACACCAATGATAGAAGCCGTGCGTTCATCGACTTTCTGACATCCCAAACCGCAGATCAGGTGTTTGAGGCGCAAGGGTTCACCCCGGTGGAACACCGTTGAGTGGAACCGTCCCTTATTGGCTCGGGCCAGAGGAGTGGCTGGCCGTGCGCCTGTCACTCAAAGTGGCATTTTGGGCGATGGTGATCAGCTTGCCGTTTGGCATCGCAGTTGCTTACGCCCTCGCGCGGTGGCAATTTCCCGGCAAACACCTCCTGAATGGGCTTGTACATCTGCCGCTCATTCTACCGCCAGTGGTGACAGGCTATCTGCTGCTCTTGGCCTTTGGACCATATGGGCCGATCGGGCGATTCCTGGACCCTGTCGGTCTCAGTGTCGCCTTCCGGTGGACTGGCGCGTCCCTTGCCGCAGGGCTTATGGGGTTTCCGCTCATGGTGCGCGCGCTGCGCCTTTCCTTCGAGCTTGTCGACCCCGGGCTAGAGCATGCGGCAGCGACACTCGGCGCCCATCCGGTGATGGTATTTCTTACGGTAACACTGCCGCTGGCCCTGCCTGGCGTCATCGCTGGAGCCGTCTTGGCCTTTGCCAAGGCGATGGGAGAGTTCGGCGCCACGATCACCTTCGTTGCCAATATTCCCGGTGAGACGCAGACCCTGCCATCCGCCATCTATGCTTTCCTGCAGGTGCCGGGCGGTGAAGCCTCTGCCCTGCGGCTGGTGGTGATCTCCATCGTGATTTCCTTCGCCGCCCTGATCGTGTCAGAAGTCTTAAGCCGCCGATTGGCACAGAAACTGAGACACGCATGAGTTTTGAAATTGATCTCTCTGTCCGGCAGGGGGCGTTCCAGCTACAGGCGAACTTTGCGGCGCCAAGCGGGCTAACAGTGCTGTTCGGGCGGTCCGGTTCTGGAAAATCAACCCTCATCAACGCCGTGGCGGGTCTGATCCGGCCAGACCATGGACGTATCAAGATTGGCGAGCGTGTCCTGTTCGACTCTGACCGCAAGATTGCGCTCCCGCCACGCAAGCGGCGGCTGGGGTATATATTTCAGGACGCCCGCCTTTTTCCGCATATGAGCGTGCAAAAGAATTTGCTTTACGGTCAACGGTTTGCGCCAAAGCTGCGCAAGGGCAGGGAGGTCGAACAGATCGTCGATCTTCTCGGGCTGGAGAAGCTTCTGTACCGCATGCCGGCATATCTATCCGGTGGCGAGAAGCAGCGTGTGTCCATTGGCCGCGCGCTTTTGGCAGCCCCGGAACTGCTGCTTGCGGATGAACCGCTCACCGCCCTGGACCAGACCCGAAAGCTCGAAATACTCCCATATTTTGAGCGCATCCGAGATGAATTGAAACTTCCTGTCCTGTATGTCAGCCACTCTGCAGCCGAGGTCGCGCGGCTTGCGACAACCGTTGTGGTTCTCGATAGCGGTCAGGTCACCCACCTTGGTTCCGCCGCCGAAGTCCTGTCCGACCCCCGCGTGGTCCCGACAGGCGTTCGTAGCGTCGGCTCAATCATCGTGGCCCGGTTGGTCAGTCATCACGCCGACGGGTTGAGCGAGTTGCAGTCCAACGGAATTCAGCTGTTCGTGCCAAAAGTGAATAAGCCAATTGGTGCGTCATTGCGGCTGCGGATCTCTGCGCATGAGATCATTCTTTCTGTCACGCCACCAGTCGGGCTTTCGGCGCTCAACGTCTTGTCCGGAACGATATCGGCAATCCGGGCTGGGGACGGGCCCGGCGCACTGGTCACGCTTGCAACCGCCGCCGGTCCGATCTTGGCACGTGTCACCCAGCGCTCCGTCTCGGCGCTTGGCCTGCAACCGGGCGTAGAGGCCTATGCGATTATGAAGTCTGTCGCGATCGCCCAGCAGGATATCGGCGGAGCTCAACAGCGCACGCCAGATGATATTTCATAGATAATCTATACTTTTCAAGTCCGCCTCCATCCCGTATAGCGCAGATCAGCAGCCGAGCATCGTGCCGGGACAAATGGGACGCGCGCCACATGATCGAAATTCAGAACGTTAGCCTGACTTTGGATGACCGTCCGGTGCTGCGGCATATTTCGCTGTCGCTGTCAGAACAGCGTATCGCGATCGTCGGTAGCAATGGCAGCGGCAAGAGCAGCTTTGCACGCCTGCTGAATGGGCTGCGCACACCCACAGAGGGGAGTGTCCGAGTCGACGGGCTCGACACCCGAAAGCGGGCGCGAGACATTCGCCGCAAGGTTGGGTTCGTCTTTCAGAACCCCGACAACCAGATCGTCTTTCCGATCGTTGAAGAAGACGTGGCCTTTGGCCTGAAGAATCTCGGAATTCCGCCGGACACACGCACCGAGATGGCGCGTGACATTCTGCAGCGATACGGGTTGAGCGCGCACTCCAAACACCCGGCGCATAATCTAAGTGGAGGGCAGAAGCAGCTTCTCGCCATTGCTGGCGTATTGGTGATGAATCCGGACTATGTTGTCCTGGACGAGCCGACCACATTGCTTGACCTGCGCAACAAGCTGCGCATCAGCAATGCCATCGACGCGCTTGAGCAAGCCGCGATCGTTGTCACGCATGACCTTGATCTCGTGAAAGATTTTGATCGCGTGCTTGTTTTCGAAAACGGTCGGGTGTTGGCAGACGATGTCCCGAACGCGGCACTGAACCGCTATGTCGAGGCAATGCTGGATGCTTGACCTGTATTCGGAGGGGAACTCGCGCCTGCATACCATGAAGCCCGGATGGAAAATTCTTGGCCTGGCTGTATCCGGAAGTCTCCTTTTTGTGGTAGATAACATACTGTTCTCGATAGCATTTCTTGCCGTCACACTTGCCCTTTACGCCGCCGCAGGTCTGCCGCTCAGACGCGCCTGGGCGCAAGTCCGACCAGTGATTTGGATTTTTGTGCTGATCATGATCGCGCAGGCCTTGTTCAACAGCTGGTGGGTGGGCCTGTTCGTCATCATACGATTTGCAGTCTTGCTGATGTTGGCAGGTCTACTCACGCTCACGACGCGATCCAGCGAGATGATAGACGGCATAGAGGCTGGCCTGCGTCCACTCAGCCGCCTCGGCCTGCGGACGCGCGGGATCAGCTTGGCGATTTCGCTGACGTTGCGGTTTATTCCAGTCCTGGCATCTGTCGTTCGAGAGGTACGCGAAGCGCAATACGCACGCGGCCTTGAGCGCAATATCCTCGCCCTCACAATTCCCGCTATCGTGCGTACTTTGAAGATGTCCGAAGACATTTCGGATGCCATAGACGCGCGCGGATTCTGACGAAAAATACGTCTAATCATGAAGTTAGGAGCCCCATTCATGACCACGAAGGACATCGTACTGATCGCCCTGTTCGCTGCGCTGACAGCCGCGCTTGGTGTCATACCTCAAATCACCCTACCGATGGGCGTGCCAATCACCGCTCAATCCATGGGGGTGATGCTGGCAGGTGCCTTCTTGGGGGCCAAGCGGGGGGGGCTGGCAATCATTCTGTTTCTCGCGCTCCTCGCAGTCGGATTGCCACTTCTGGCCGGCGGTCGTGGCGGGCTAGGCGTCTTTTTCGGAGCCTCCGGCGGGTTTCTCATCGGCTTTCCGGTCGGGGCCTTTGTGATTGGCTATTTGTTCGACAGATATGCAGGTCGCCCACCGCTCTTCCCGTCGATAGTGTTCATGCTCCTGGGCGGCGTTGGCGTCGTGTACTTGTTTGGGGTGCCTTGGTTGGCTGTCATCGCCGAACTCTCGGTCTGGCAGGCGCTTGTCGCATCCGCGGCCTTCCTGCCGGGCGATGTCATCAAGGCGGTGCTTGCCAGCCTGATCCTGCGCGAGGTGCGCAAGGCCATTCCAAATCTGTAGTGGCGCCAAGCGCGCTCGCATCGCGCAGGCATCGATTTAACATAATTCATATTACGGGATATAATTCAGGCAGGGGGTGAAGATCCCCTGCCTGGACGTGCATCCAGACACAAAACTAAAATTATACTTGATCTCCCATGTTTGCTGCACGATTGTGCAACAAACAGCAGGGCATGATATGTCAGACAGTAAACCGAAATTTCGCCGGGAAAGCCCCGAACATCGTCGCGAGCAGCTGATCGAAGCGACCTTGCGGGTCATTGCCCGTAAAGGCGTTTCTGCGGCGACCGTTCGCGAAATCTCGGCCGAAGCTGGCGTTGCCTTCAGCCTGATCCGCCATCACTTCCGTACCAAAGAAGATCTGATGTACGCGGCGTATTCCTACCATATGCGCAAAATGGCGCATTTGTCTCTTTCGTCGGCGACTGATGTCTCGCGTCCGATTGCAGACCGTGTGCGCCAATGTGTCCGCGACACGCTCTCAGCGCCCGTTGCAAGCGGTGAAGGGTTGCAAATTTGGGCGGGCTTTATCCAGATGGTCCCGCATGACGCGCGCATGAAGCAAATTCACATCGACACCTATCTCGGCTTCCGTGATGCGCTGGAACCTCTGATCACCGAGGCCCTGCGAGCACAAGGCGCGCCTGCAGACCCCAAAACGGTGGAAGAAAAGGCGATCGCCTGCAACGCGGTCCTCGACGGTCTCTGGCTTGAAGGGTCGATGCTGCCTGAGATGCTGCCCGCGCACCGGCTGACCGACGTCGCCGAAGCGACACTTTTTGCAATTCTTGGTCTCTCTCCAACAGACTGAACCAAGCACCAGTACGACAAGGAAGAACTCATGCAAACGATCGGCCAGGCCTTGGCACAGAACCTTGTGGATCGCGGTGTCGACGTTGTGTTTGGCATCCCCGGCGTCCATACGATCGAGCTTTATCGCGGGATCGAGGGCGCCGACATCCGGCACATCACCCCCCGCCACGAACAGGGCGCAGGGTTCATGGCGGACGGATACGCGCGCATTTCGGGCAAGCCCGGCGTGG
This sequence comes from Tritonibacter sp. SIMBA_163, assembly GCF_046535935.1. Taxonomy (NCBI): domain Bacteria; kingdom Pseudomonadati; phylum Pseudomonadota; class Alphaproteobacteria; order Rhodobacterales; family Paracoccaceae; genus Tritonibacter; species Tritonibacter sp. SIMBA_163. The sequence goes on along the minus strand of NZ_JAWJBP010000019.1, from coordinate 10,696 downwards.
TTTTTGTCATCACCGGGCCCGGTCTCGTCAATACGCTGACCCCAATGGCTCAGGCGAGGGCCGACAGTATTCCGATGGTCGTGGTGACCGGCGTCAACCGGCGCGATAGCCTTGGCAAGGGGCTGGGGCTGCTGCATGAACTGCCTGACCAGCTGAAGCTCTCCCAAACTGTTGCAAAACATGCCGAACAGGTTTGCGCCGCCAATGACCTCGAAGGCGCGCTGGATCGTACATTCCGTGCGCTGAGCGGGCGCCCTGCCCCGGTCCATATCGAAGTTCCGACCGATGTCATGGACCTTGAAGGGCCAGATGCGCTCAAAATCTCTGCTCCCACGACAGCCGCTGTGCCTGACCTCTCCGCCATCGTGCAACGGCTTGCGCAAAGCGAGCGCCCTGTGATCCTCGCTGGCGGGGGCTGCCGTACCGCGGACGCAGCCCTGGCCGAACTTGCCGAGAAGCTCGACGCCCCGGTCATCCAGACCGTGAACGCGCGCGGCTTGATGCACGGTCATGCGCTTACGGTGGCGGCAAGCCCCTCGTTGCAAACCGTCCGCAACCTGATCGAGGAGGCCGACTGCGTGCTGGCGCTTGGAACCGAGCTCGGCCCGACGGACTACGATATGTATGCCACCGGGGCCTATCCCGACATGGCGTCCCTGCTCCGCATCGACATCTGCGCAGAACAGCTCGCCCGTCATCCGGCAGAGGCTACTGCGGTGGGCGATGTGGGCCCTTGTTTGACGCAGCTTGCCAGCACAATTCCAGCACGCGTGCCCGGCGACGGCGCGGAGCGTGCCCACAAAACCCGTGCCGCAGCTTTGGCCGAAGTTGAGGCCCTTGCGCCAAGCTACGGTGCGCTTATTGGCCAGGTGGAGACACTCCGAGACGCCCTGCCCGGCTCCATTATGGTGGGGGATTCAACCCAAGCAATATATGCTGCCAATCTGGCCTATGATCATGATCGCCCTGGCGGTTGGTTCAATGGCGCCACCGGATTTGGCGCGCTGGGATACGCCATTCCCGCAGCCATCGGGGCGGCCCTGGCGGATCCCACTGCTCCAATCGTGGCGATGATGGGAGATGGTGGCGCGCAATTCACCCTTCCGGAACTTGGCGTGGCAAGCGATGAGAACCTGCCGATCCTCTTTGTTGTCTGGAACAACAATGCCTTTCTCGAAATCGCAAATGCTATGGAAGGTGCAGGCATCACCGCCACAGGTTGCCATCCGGGCGCACCGGACTTTGAGGCCGTCGCTGCGTCTTATCGACTTGGTTTCAAGCGCACATCTCCAGACGACTTGCGTGATGCACTAACGCAGATCCTGCCGCTTGACGGCCCTCTGCTTCTGGAAATCGACATGCAGGGCCACTCTTCGCCGACCGCTTGAGAACGTCTGCGGCGACTGCGTCGCGCCCAATGCGGCTTTCGCGCTCGGCTGTGAGCTGGTCGTTTCCCGCGTCACAAATCCCGTCGCGCCCTGCACCTAGGCGCGACGGGGGATTCTTTTGACCGTCCGCAGGCTCAGATTTCGACAGAAACCTTGCCGATCGGGTTGGAACAACACGCCAGAATATAGCCGGCCTCGATGTCGTCATCCGAAATGCCGCCATTGTGGACCATGTGCACATCGCCAGCGGTTTTCTTCACTTTGCAGGTGCCGCAGACCCCGAATGTGCAGCCGGACGGAATGTTCAGCCCGTTGGCCCGTGCCGCAGCCAGAACCGTGTCCGTTTCCGCAACTTTGGCGGTCACCCCGGATGTTGCGAATGTGATTTCTGCCGAGGTCTCGTCATCGAGAACAACATCATCGAGATCAGGCTGTTCGGCTTCATTCGCAACCGGCGCGTGGAAACTCTCCTGATGGTAGTTGTCCATATCGAAACCAAGACCGGCCAACGCATCCCGCACCGCCTGCATGAAAGGCTCCGGCCCGCAGCAATATACCTCGCGCTCAAGATAATCCGGGGCCATCAGGCCCAGCATCAGCTGATTGAACACACCCTGATATCCGGTCCAGGGCCGATAGAGGTCCGGCTCTTCAACAACAAACTTCAGGTCCAGCTTTTCTGAGCGGCTCGCCATCTGCTCCAGTCGCTGACGGAATATGATCTCCGACGGGCGTTTGGCACAGTTCACAAACACGATGTCCAGATTATCGCCATCATCCCACATATTGGTGGTCATCGACATCATCGGAGTGATGCCGGACCCCGCAGAAATAAAGAGGAATTTCTTTGCTGAACTGTTTGCATTGGTAAACAGGCCGGCGGGACCGATCGCCTTGATCCGGCTGCCGGGCCGCAGATTGTCGAGCATCCAGCGAGTGCCGATACTGTTGGACTGGGCCTTGGCTGTGATCGTCACATTGCGTGGCCGCGACGGCGACGAGGAGATTGTATATGTCCGGTGCAACGGACCACCCGGAACCGGGATTTCCAACGTCATGAACTGACCGGGATCAAAGTCGAACAACGCCCCGGATGGCGCCTTGAAGGTGAATGAGGCGGTGTTCTCCATCTCTGGAATGATGGAGACGCATTCCAGCATCTCAGTATCTTTCCAGATTGTGCGTTCACTGATTTTCGGCATGTTCTGTTACTCCGCCGCCAAGGTCTGAGGGGCGCAATTGCGCTTGAGGGTATCGAGGTACCACTGCACGAACTGCAGCACGCCGCTTTCCTGAACCTGGGAATAGGGACCGGGCTCGTAGGCAGGTGAATTGATGCCCATCTGATTGTACTCGACCACTTCGCGGTCTTCGTCGTTGGTTGCGATCCAGACCTCGGTCAGTCGGTTGAGGTCATAGTCCACCCCTTCAACAGCATCCTTATGGACCAGCCATTTGGTGGTGACTTCGGTTTCGGTCGCACTGATCGGAGTGACCCGGAACACAATGGAATGGTCCGACAGGAAGTGGTTCCAGGTGGTCGGGTAGTGGAACTTCAACAGCGATCCGGCGTCGGCGAACGGCGCCCGCCCCAGCCAGCGTCGCACAGCGGTCTTACCATCGAGCGTATAGCTCTCGGCGCCCTCTTTCAGCGGCATGCGGGCCACGCGAAACTGACCATCAGCGTTCAGATAGAATTCCGCCGGCATCCCTGCCTGCTCGCAACGGTTGAAATGCGCCTGCAGAGTTGCGGGCGTTTCGCCGCCTTCGATACCGGTGATCGATGGATCATCCGGGAATGTCCGGCACAGCGACGGGTGGTTGCCGCCACAGTGATAACACTCACGGTTGTTTTCCCAGACCAGTTTCCAGTTGCCCTGCTCGACGATCGAGCTCTCATATGCAACCTTGGCATTCGACAGGTCGTGCACCTCCAGGTAGGGGCGTGTGATCTCTGCAAAATGCTCAAAGTCCGGCGCCTCATCCGCAAGGCAAATGTAGACGAGCCCGGCAAGTTCACGACAGTGCACTGTCTTCAAACCGTGCTTGCTGGCATCAAAGTCCGGTCCCATGTCTCGGGCCCACAGCAGGCGACCATCCAGCTCATAGGTCCACTGGTGATAGGGGCAGACCAGCTTTGGGTTGTTGCCCTTCTTCGCTTTGCAGATCACCGATCCCCGGTGACGGCAGGAGTTGTGAAACGCACGGATTACGTCGTCGGAACCGCGCACGATGATCACGTTGTACGTTCCAATCTGCTGGGTGACGTAGCTGCCTGATTTTTCCAGCTCGCAGGCGGGAATGGCAAACAGCCACTCCTTGTAAAAAATCTCCTGCAGATCGGTCTGGAACACATCAGCATTGTTGTAAAATGCCTGCGCCAGCCCGTGCCCCGGCTGGTGATTTGCGATCAGCGCATTGATATTGCTGTTCATTTCCTGACTCCCCTGCCGCCTGCGTCCGACATGTGCGGCGCGACTGCGGTTGGTTGGTTGTTCGGACGGCACAGGGAACCCGTTAGGCCGCGGCGGAGGAAGCCGCGCCCTGCAAGATGCCCAAACCGCCGCCCGCGGTTGACGATATCTGTTGAGGCTGGTTTCCGGGCTCAGGAACTGACCAATTGGTCGGAGCGCAACGCCTTCCCGGGGTCCTCCACCCAGTGGCTGATGTCGCGCGCGCGGGTTCCATGACCGTTGCGGGGGCAGCGCCGGAGTTTCACCGGCTTCCCAAATTCTCCACACGGATCGCTCCGCGCAGCACCTCTTGGGACTGAGTTGTACCGAGATTCGAAAAACCAGATCCGCGAATTGCGACATTGTTTATTGAGTTCGAGACAAGCGCGACGTCCGCGCCACAATTCTTGCTCGGCGTCGTCCACACTGCCCCCCAAGACGGACATGACCGCAACGGAGCGCTCAATACGCGCCGATGCAGTCGGCGTGGCGAACACGGGGGTCGCACAGGGATCTTCGATGGTCCTGACCGCATGCCGCAGATGGTAAGGGCGCGCTGCGTATCCATGCCGCACACGATGTCGGTGTTCAGAACATCGAGACGTGCTTTCGTCCGTTTTACCATCATCAAGTGGGCGCAAACGCTCCAATAAAAGCAACATATGCGATGGTTTGGCGAATTAAATGATACGGCTTTCCGCATTTAAGCAGGAGTTCATTAATTCAATTCGACAAGTCTTTCTTTTGAAAACACGTTATCTTTGGGGATAACATTCAGGTGCGGTGCAAGGAGCAGTACGGCTTCAACCGCAACTTGTTGTGAGTAAAAGGTCAAAACATGTCGAAAATGAACGTACAAGACTACGCACTGATGTCGGGAGCGAAACCGGTTCTCCTGAACGTCCTGTCCATTGATGATGACGAAATTGATCGTATGCGACTGCTGAAGATCTGTCGCAAAGCCGGGCTCATGGTAGATTTTACCGAAGCTGCAAACCTGGCTGAAATGCGTGAATGCCTCGATGTGGACGCCTTCGATCTGGTCTTCATCGACCACGATCTGGGCATGGATACAGGTCTCGACGCGCTCGGCATCCTGCTGTCGCACGAAGATCAGGTCGGCGCGGTTCCGATCATGCTCACGTCCTCGGTCGACTACCATGTTGCAGTCGAAGCCATGCGCAGAGGGTGTGCCGACTATATCGTCAAGGACGAGCTCACGGTTGATGCGCTGATAAAATCGGTGACGTCGGCCATCGAACGACGTGCGCTTTACGGGGCGCTCACGGATGCGCGCGCGTCAGAGTCAGAGCTAAAGTCGATTTTCGAACGTTTCATGGTGAGCTGTGGGCCAGAAATGCGCGAGCTACTGCGCCGAAGCATGATGGGCGTGCGAGCGGTCAAGATGCAAGCGCGCAGCGATGATGCCATCGACCCGACGCTGCTCTCGAACCTGTCGATGTTTGAACGCGGTGCAAAGGATCTGGTCGCCTTTATGGACGATCTTGAAAGCGTCGTGGGCGAGGGTCGTCGCCTTACGGTCACCGAGTTGCGAAAACGCCTTCAGTAGGGGTACCCGCCCCGGCATACACATGAGTTAGGCGCAGCGGTTTTACTGTAGCGCAGGTTTGAATTCCTTATCCGGAGAGGTGACTATCGTGTCGCCAAGGTGGATCTCTATAAAGCTAAAAGTCGCGCTGGTGGTATGCCTTGTTTCTGGAGCGTCTTTCAGTGTCTTCTTCGCCATCAATTATCAAGACACCATTCAACGTATTCACGCTCACGCAGAAGAGCTGATACTGCGCAATCACGAAACACACACGCGCTACATCGTTGATACGCTGACAAAAATGCGCCAAGATTCCGAGATGATCGTTGGCTTCCCGCCAATTTCGGGAATCATCCGGACCCGCGAAGCGATCGACAACCGCGATCCGCTGGATGGGTCAACACTCGCCGACTGGCGCGCTCGGCTTGAAACGCTTTTCATCAGCATCATCGGCAATCGCAGTGGCTACAGTCAGATTCGGCTGATCCTGGCAGAAAACAACTGGTCTGAATTCGCCCGCGTAGATCAAGACAATGGAGATGTCCAAGTCGTTCCTCAAGACGACCTTCAATCCAAGGGCGAAGAACCATATATCAAAGCTCTGCACGCCGATCCCACTTCAGACATTCTGTTTTCGAACGTTACCCGCAACCGGGAGCACCAAAGGGTATCGGGGCCTCCGATGCTGCGGTCGATGAAACGCGTTGTTGACGAACACGGAAACCTGCTCGGGGCGATCGTGGTAAACGCAGATATTGCGAGTCTGCTTACTCTCCCTTCCAGCTCCGAAGACTTGGGACAAACCTTTTATTCGGTTGAAAATTCTGAAATCGCGGGCATCCCTGTCGCTGATGGCGACAGAAACTTCTACGCCAATATCGAAGGCAAACCAGACACGATAAGTTTAGAACAACTTGCCAGTTTTCCAGAACGTAGATTGGTTCACTTTGAAGACCAAATTGGCGTGTACATCAGCCGGGTCAACACCGGAAATGAAAAGGTCCCATTTACGTTCAGAATCGCAACCACGGTCGACCTGCATGACTTGTACTCTGCGGCACGGGATGAGCTTTGGCGGAACGTCGGCAACGCGCTCTGGCTGACCATCCTTGCCTCGGGTCTCGGGTACCTCTTCTCTGCAAAATTGCTCCGCCCCCTGCAAGTATTGCTGTCTGAGATCAACGAGAGCAGCCAGACCCTTCACCCACTGAGCAACAGGTACCGCGGCAACGATGAAATCTCCGACATAGCGCAGAATTTCACACGCCTGACCAATGACTTGATCCACGAAACACAGCGCCTCGACATGGTTCTGAGCAATATCTCTGAAGGCATCCTGACCTTATCCGAGGACGGGAGCATCGAAGATGCAAACCCCGCCGCCAGCCGTATCCTCGGCAACTCTGAACCGGAATTACGCGGCGCACGCCTCTTGGAACTTTTGGGTTTTGACGCAGAGGCTACGCAAGGGTTGCTAGAAGATGCTGCACATGCGCATGCCGCCGAGGAGGCTGGAATGCGCGAACTCACGATGACTCGATCGGATGGCTCCCGTATCGTGCTCAATCTGACATTGCAGCACGCCACATATGCAGGTGAGGGGCGGTTTATTGCCATGATTAGGGATGTAACGAGACGGGCGGCCGCCACAGAACGCTCAGAGGCGTTGATCGCGGCCTTGCAGAGATCCAACGCCGAACTCGATCAATTCGCCTATGTCGCTTCGCATGACCTGAAGGCCCCACTCAGGGTTATCAGCAACGCCGTGGTTTGGCTCGAAGAAGATCTGGAACCCTATTTGACGGATGACACGCGAGAGAGCATGAACCTGCTGAAAAGTCGCACCAGCAGGATGGAACGCTTGTTGAATGACCTGCTGCAACACTCAAGGATTGGCAGAGTCGCGGAACCAGAGACCAGAATACCCGGCAAGACCATGGCGGAAGAACTTCTGCAATTGCTTGAGGTGCCTGACGGCATGAGCATTTCTTTCTCCGATGGATTTCTTGACCTGCATATGCGGAAGTTTCCCCTGGAAACGATCTTCGTCAACCTCATCGGAAACGGTATCAAGCACCATGATCGCGATGTCGGGCAAATAACTGTCAATGTGGAGCAATGCGGGGCGGGTTGGCGTTTCCGCGTCGAAGATGACGGCCCAGGTATAGAACCCGTCTACCATCAGCGAATTTTCAAGGTGTTTCAGACCTTGAAATCCAGAGATCAGCTTGAAAGCAGCGGCATGGGCCTCGCATTTGTAAAAAAGTACATCGATGTAGCCGGCGGAGATATCAAAATACTATCTGATGGCGAACGCGGTACCATCTTCGAATTCTTCTGGCCGTTCGAAAAACCTCAACAGGATCAGGCAGCGTAGCTATGCAATCCCACCACTCCGACTCCCGTGACGTTCAGATTATTCTCGTCGAAGACGATGATGGAGATGCCAAGGCCATTCGCCGAGCCTTTTCAAAAGCGCGCATCGCGAACAAGATTCAACGTTTCAGGAACGGTGAAGAGGCCCTCGCCTTCCTCAAGGGGGAAGGCGATCAGGATCCCCCCGTTCAGTTCGTTGTCTTGAGCGATATCAACATGCCCTGCATGTCCGGTTTGGAACTTCTGGAAGCGCTGAGAGACGACCCCCGCCTCCAAAGGACCCTCTTCTTCGTTCTGACCACATCCGACGACGAGCGGGACATCACTGCCGCCTATTCCAATCACGTTGCCGGCTACATCTTAAAATCTCGCGCAGGCTATATGTTTATCGAACTCATGGCTGTGATGGATAACTTTTGGCGGATCGTAGAGCTGCCGGTGATAGAGACGCGGAGCTCACCACATGGTTGAAAAAAGCATACTTATCGTTGATGATGACGGTGGTGATCGCAAGCTGATCCGGCGACACCTCGCGGCGCTATACCCTGCCGTGACAATACTGGAAGCTGAAAATGGTGATGAGGCCCGAACTCTCGCTGACGAAGAGGTTGAGGTAATCTTTCTGGATTACCTGCTGCCAGGGGAATCCGGCCTGGATCTCATGTCGGTCTTCTTTCGGCGCTGGCCCCATTGCGCAATTTTTATAATGACAGGACAGGGCGACGAAGACATTGCCAAGAGCGCGATCCTGAGCGGTGCCGCTGACTACATAGCAAAATCGGCGATCACGCCAGGCGCCTTGCATCGAATGATCGGCAATGGTCTGCAGATTGCTCGTATGCGGTGGCGCATCGAAGAACACCAGAAAGAGCTCCAGCAGTTCTCCGATGTTCTCGTTCATGATTTGCGGGCACCAATTCGCGCCATCAAGTTCCTGAGCGATCAGATCATTGAGGATTTTGAAGCCGGAGATCTCGACGAGGTAAAACGAGAATTCGACCTCATGAAACGTTCCGTAACCAAGATGTCTGATCTGATTGAGCGTTTGGCGAGCCATATAAACCCGCACAGCGAGGGCACTCCTGAACTAGTGTCAACTGAAAGCCTGGTCGAAGCCGCCTGTATGGCCGTCGCGCAGGATATTGCCAGTTCCGACGCCAGTATCGAACTGGATTTGCAGGAACCCGAAGTTTTCTGTTTCCCGCCAGACATCTCGCAGCTTCTGCAAAACCTGATCGGCAATTCGATCAAGTACCGCAGTGACACGCCTCCTCACATCGTTGTCTCGACGCAGGCGCACGGCTCCAGCGTACAATTCTCGATCAGGGACAACGGGATGGGCGTGCCGGAGGAATATCGTACCCGGATTTTCGAGCCCTTCAAGCGTCTTCAGCGCAGCAGCGACCTTCCGGGGAGCGGTCTGGGGTTGGCAACATGTGCCAAAATCGCGAAACGCCACGACGGCGCAATATGGTGTGACCCGGATGTATCGAGAGGCACAAGAATCAATTTCACTCTCAATTTGCGTAATAATTACAGGAATGCAGCGCACGACAGGTGATTTTTGACGCACCCTCGGTGTAGCGGGTTGCCTTTATGCGAAACTCCAGCTGCAAACGTCACTTGTCGAGCTCAATTTATATTACACCACCTCGCGACAGATTTGTTGCACAAATCGTTATGTGAGCGCACTTCCCGCTTCCCGGCGCTTTGTTGCGCAAAGATCGCGTGCGGGATTTATGCAATAGAGCCTCCTAGGGGGATAAGACTTCAGGCATTTTCATAGGCGCTGTTGCACAAATCAGCTAGCAGCCAGAGTTCCCCTTTCCCCGGACACACTTATCCTAGGGCCACGGTGACAGGGATGCCGAGAGCGGTGAAGCGGTTCATGACCGCTGCACGGATCTGAACTTCGGCGACCTGGCGGTCGAAGTCCGGTGATATTAACCTCTGGCCGAGCAGCTTCACGCAGTTCATTTTCGTCTCCACCCTGCTGCGGAGGTGATATCCGCTCCAGTTTCGCCACAGCGCCCGACCCAAGTGCTTCGATGCTCGCAGGATCCCGTTTCGCGCCCGGGCTCCGGCCGTGTCCGGCTTCCAAGGCCTCGCAGTCCTCCTCGGCGGAATGATCGCCGCCGCGCCGCGGGCCGCGATGGCATCATGACAAGCGCGGGTGTCATAGGCACCGTCGGCGGTGACGGTGGCGATCTCCTCCTCCGCCGGGAGCTGGGCAAGCAGGTCCGGCAGCATCGGCGCGTCGCCGGCATTACTGGAGGTGACCTCGACCGCCCGGATCTCCAATGTTTCCTCGTCGATCCCGAGGTGGATCTTGCGCCAAACCCTGCGTCGCGAGCCACCCATTGCCCGGCAACATATGCTTGCATGTGTGAGAGGGATGCTTGCGCGTGTGCCACTCGCCTTCACCTTCCACCTTGATGCCGGTACTGTCGACGAGCAGGTGAAGCGCGCCATTGGAGCCCCGATACGGGATGGTGACGTCCAAGGCCTTTTGGCGACGCGACAGGGGGCTGAAGTCAGGCACGGACCAGCCAAGGCCGGACAGTTCCAGCAGGTTCGCAACGAACCCTGTCGCCTGGCGGAGTGGCAGCCCGAGGAGGACCTTCAGGGTCAGGCAGGCCTGGATCGCGGCGTCGCTATAGGACTGCTGGCGTCCGTGCCGCCCGGACGGCACCGCCTCCCACTGCATAGAGGGATCGAACCAGACGGTCAGCGAACCGCGCTACCTCAGCACCTGATTGTAGCTCTTCCAATTGGTCGTCTTGTATGTCGTCTTCGGAGGTCTGCTCATGCTGCACAGCGAGGTCATGTTGACAAAAGGCGCACCCAAAGGCTGATGGACGTGATGTCTATGAAGCCAAGGAAGCTCTCAGCGGTCTTGTCGTAGCGTGTGGCGATGCGGCGCGCATTCT
>NZ_JAWJBP010000018.1:0-58380 GCF_046535935.1 Tritonibacter sp. SIMBA_163 | reverse complement strand
TCCGCGAAGGCGGCCGCACCGTTGGCGCGGGCGTTGTGTCCAAGATCATCGAGTAATCAGGTCTCCTGATTTTCGAATGGAAAGGGCCTCCCTCGGGAGGCCCTTTTTCTATCTGCGGGGGCTTCTGATGGCGCGGCATCTCGCCATATGGTGTCTTCGCGACTTGGCGCGCCTGTTTTTAAGAGGCTCCGCTTTTCTGACTTGATTTGAACTGAGAATTGGGACGTGATCGACCCATGGTTGAATTTCTATTTTTTGCATTTCTAGTAGCGCTTCTATTTTTTCTCCTGCGGCGTCGGAGCGGGAGGCGGTCAGCCCCATTGGCCATTATTGATGGATCCAATGTTCTGTACTGGAAGGAAAACACCCTTTCTTTGGAGCCGGTGCGGGACGTCATCGCTCTGCTGGAAGCGTCCGGATATCGCCCGTATGTGGTCTTCGACGCGAATGCCGGCTATCTGGTGGTCGGACGGTACCTGAATGGACCGAGCTTCGCGAAGCGGCTTGGTCTCAAGGATGCCGAGGCTCATGTGGTTCCCAAGGGACAGCCCGCGGATCCGCATATCCTGCGTATGGCGCGAAAAAGCGGCGGCATTGTTGTGTCACGTGACCGGTTTCGTGACTGGAAAGATGATTTTCCGAAGGAAGTCACCGGACCCCGGCTTGTTCGAGGCGGCTATCGGCGCGACTCGCTATGGCTGGATCTGGACGTCGTCGAAGCTGCTTGAATTGCACGACGCATCTGAGGCTGGGAATGCCCCTTGCCAGACTGCCCTAACGGGTGTAATTGGCCCCATCCCGCACTGCGGGAGATGGGCGGGGTGATTCCCGCCTTTTGGGTTCGATGAGGGTGCGTGATGAGCACAGACCCTCCTCTCAACTCCAACGCCTGACTAAAAGGCTATACGATGCAAAGCCAAAACATCCGTATCCGGCTGAAGGCATTTGACTATCGTGTGCTGGATGCGTCCACACAAGAGATCGTCAACACTGCCAAGCGGACCGGCGCCCAAGTGCGCGGCCCGATCCCGCTGCCGAACAAGATCGAGAAATTCACTGTTCTGCGTGGTCCCCACGTTGACAAGAAATCCCGCGATCAGTTCGAGATCCGTACGCACAAGCGTATGCTCGACATCGTTGATCCGACCCCCCAGACCGTGGACGCGCTGATGAAGCTCGACCTCGCCGCTGGTGTGGACGTCGAGATCAAGCTGCAATCATAAGATCGGAGGGTAATTCATATGCGCTCTGGTATTATCGCAAAGAAAGTGGGCATGACCCGCTTGTTCATGGAAGACGGCAAGCAGATCCCTGTGACCGTTCTTTCGCTCGATGGCCTGCAGGTTGTCGCTCAGCGCACTGACGAAACAGACGGTTACACCGCTGTTCAGCTCGGTGCGGGTTCCGCAAAGGTAAAGCGCGTCTCCAAGGCGATGCGTGGTCACTATGCGGCGGCCAAGGTTGAGCCCAAGCGCAAGCTGGTCGAATTCCGCGTCCCCGCGGATGGCCTGATCGAAGTGGGCGCGGAAATCTCCGCCGAGCACTTCCTGACCGGTCAGAAAGTGGACGTGACAGGCACTTCCATCGGTAAAGGTTTCGCCGGTGCGATGAAGCGTCACAACTTTGGTGGTCTGCGGGCCACACACGGTGTGTCGATCTCTCACCGCTCCCACGGTTCCACCGGTCAGTGTCAGGATCCGGGCAAAGTCTTCAAAGGCAAGAAGATGGCCGGCCACATGGGCGCTGCCCGCGTGACCACTCAGAACCTCGAAGTCGTCCGTACCGACGCCGATCGTGGTCTGGTCTTCATCAAAGGCGCTGTTCCTGGTCCGAAATCCGGCTGGGTCACCGTCAAAGACGCCGTGAAGAAGAAAGCACCCGAAGGTCTGCCGTTCCCGGCAGCTCTGAAGGCTGCTGCTGAAGCTGCGGCTGAAGCACCCGCGGAAGGGGGTGAAGCATGAAACTTGACGTGATCAAACTGGACGGCGGCAAAGCGGGCGACATCGAACTGTCCGAAGAGCTGTTTGGCCTGGAGCCGCGCGCGGACATCCTGCACCGTATGGTTCGTTGGCAGCGCAACAACGCGCAGGCCGGCACCCACAAGGTGAAGACCCGCTCCGAGACCTCCTACTCGACCAAGAAGATCTACCGCCAGAAGGGCACCGGTGGCGCACGCCATGGTGACCGTAACGCGCCGATCTTCCGTAAAGGTGGTATCTACAAGGGTCCGACCCCGCGTAGCCATGGCCACGATCTGACCAAGAAGTTCCGCAAGCTGGGTCTGCGCCACGCGCTGTCCGCGAAGGCGAAAGCCGGTGAGCTGGTCGTGATCGAGAACGCCGAAGCTGAAGGCAAGACTGCCGCTCTGGCCAAACAGGTTGCAAACCTGGGCTGGAAACGCGCTCTGGTCATCGACGGTGCTGCCGTCAACGAAGGCTTCGCTCGTGCCGCCCAAAATATCAGCGGTCTGGATATCCTGCCGTCGATGGGCGCAAACGTCTATGACATCCTGAAGCGTGACACTCTCGTGCTCACGAAGTCGGCTGTCGAAGCACTGGAGGCTCGCCTGAAATGAGCGCGAAGGCAGAACACTACGACGTGATCCGCAAGCCGATCATCACCGAGAAGTCCACCATGGCGTCCGAGCACGGCGCAGTGGTGTTCGAAGTGTCCATCGGTTCCAACAAGCCCCAGATCAAGGAGGCCGTCGAGGCGCTCTTTGGTGTGAAGGTGAAAGCGGTCAACACGACAATCACCAAGGGTAAGGTCAAACGCTTCCGTGGCTCGCTGGGCAAACGGAAAGACGTTAAGAAAGCCTATGTGACCCTGGAAGAAGGCAACACCATCGACGTGTCCACCGGACTCTGAGATTTGCTTGTCTGAGACTTGAGGAGGCCCCTGCGAAAGCGGGGGCCTTTTTTCGTGGTGCGTAATCTACTTGCTGAGAAACTCGTCCAGGCGCGCTAAAATTCTTTCTCGTGCAGAAGCTGGCAGCACGCACGGCCTTGCGATGCGCTCCAGAATAGTCTCTGCGCGTTCTCGCGGCCAATTTTTGCCTCTAAGCATGGTCTCCAACTGACCGGCGAGCAGATCAACTTCACGCGGGTTTGAAATGTCTCGGGTGAAGATGTTTCGATAGGTGTCTTCGCCGACTTGATCGATGTAGCTGGTTTGAATGGCGGCAATGAGCTCCTGCCAAACAGGGTTTCCAACCAACAGAAACCGCTCATCAGGGCAGAGTTGCCCTATATGGATGCAGTTCAGTAGACCCTGTAGTTCTTCATCAGTTCCGGATATTTCCAGTTTCATGATTGGCCTTACTAGAATGAATTCTGGATGAGATGTTTGCGTTGTGGTTTTTATCGTGCGCGCCTTCCAAGGGAGGCAAGCGGAAAAGAGTTAAAGAAGCTTATGTGACCTAGAGATGCAAGAGTGGGAGATGGAGTGTATTTTTCCCGTATCGACCCTTTGACGATTACGTTGAGCCGCGGGCAAATAGCTCATAGGCTTTGGGGAGATGGTCGTTTGGCGAGAAGAGCCGAAGCCTTTGTCACGGTCAATGTACAGGGTTTGCCTAGAATACAGGGTGGTATGAACTTAGTGGCGCCTACAGCAAGTCCGTTGAGTATCGTAGGTAGATTGGCAGGATATGGATACACACCTATCCAACCGAGGAGTATGCCATGAAGTACCATCTCGGTTTTTGGCATCATCTCGAAAAGGACCAACCTGTATGGATGATGTCGGAAGTTGACGAATTGCAGAATGTCCTTCGGCAAATTGACCGTTTTTGGGATGGTACCAGTCTAATACGGAGCGCACAGGCCCAAGGAATGCCATCGCTTCTGGAGGTTCCGTTTGAAGAAGAAATGTTGAGTGATGAAGATGGCGAATTCTCGCATTTCTATTTGACGAAAGAAGAATTTGAGAGGATCTGGGTCAATACGGCTGCGTCGACTGAGTAACCTTCTATGATCGGAGGGTGTCGATCCCCATTGCCACCCTCCCCAACCTCTGCTACATCGCACCAATCCTGACAGGCCTCGGATTCGTTCCGGGGCCGTTATCTTTGTCGGGACATTCGACCCAGGGACCTTCGGGGCCCTTCATCGGTCACCTGAACCCGGCGTGGATGCGCCAAGGCAGGGGGCTTTAACATAGCTGGACCAAAGACAAGAACCTAAGGTCTGGCACGCTAAACGGAAGACAGAAAGCATGGCACTTAAGTCGTATAAGCCGACGACGCCGGGCCAGCGAGGGCTGGTTCTGATCGACCGTTCGGAGCTTTGGAAAGGGCGTCCGGTCAAGTCTCTCACTGAGGGTTTGACCAAATCGGGCGGCCGGAACAACACCGGACGGATCACTTCTCGCCGCCGTGGTGGTGGCGCAAAGCGTCTTTACCGGATCGTTGACTTCAAACGGAACAAATTTGATGTCGCCGCGACCGTCGAGCGCATTGAATATGACCCCAACCGCACTGCCTTCATCGCTCTGGTGAAGTACGAAGACGGCGAGCAGGCCTATATCCTCGCTCCGCAGCGTCTGGCAGTTGGTGACAAGGTCATTGCCTCCGCGAAGGCAGACATCAAGCCGGGCAACGCAATGCCGTTCTCGGGCATGCCGATCGGTACCATCGTTCACAACATCGAAATGAAGCCCGGCAAAGGCGGCCAGATCGCCCGTGCAGCCGGTACTTACGCTCAGTTCGTTGGTCGTGATGGTGGCTACGCTCAGATCCGCCTCTCCTCGGGCGAGCTGCGCCTGGTCCGTCAGGAATGCATGGCCACCATCGGTGCCGTGTCCAACCCCGACAACTCCAACCAGAACTACGGTAAAGCCGGTCGTATGCGCCATAAAGGCAAGCGTCCGAGCGTCCGTGGTGTGGTCATGAACCCGATCGATCACCCGCATGGTGGTGGTGAAGGCCGGACCTCTGGTGGTCGTCACCCGGTGACACCATGGGGCAAGCCGACCAAGGGCAAGCGCACCCGTAACACCAACAAGGCGTCGCAGAAGCTGATCATCCGCTCGCGTCACGCTAAGAAGAAAGGGCGCTAATCTATGACTCGCTCTGTATGGAAAGGCCCCTTTGTCGATGCTTACGTGCTGAAAAAAGCCGAAGCAGCGCGCGAGTCGGGCCGCAATGAAGTGATCAAGATCTGGTCCCGTCGTTCCACCATTCTGCCCCAGTTCGTGGGTCTGACCTTTGGTGTGTACAACGGCCACAAGCACATTCCTGTCAACGTCTCGGAAGACATGATTGGTCAGAAGTTCGGTGAGTATTCGCCGACCCGGACCTATTACGGTCACGCCGCTGACAAAAAAGCGAAGCGGAAGTAAGTCATGGGCAAGGATAAGAACCCCCGCCGCGTGGCAGACAACGAAGCAATGGCGAAAATTCGCATGCTTCGCACCAGCCCGCAGAAACTGAACCTGGTGGCTCAGATGATCCGTGGCAAGAAAGTGGACAAGGCTCTGACCGACCTCACTTTCTCCAACAAGCGGATCGCGCAGGACGTGAAGAAATGCCTTCAGTCCGCCATCGCGAACGCAGAGAACAACCACAACCTGGACGTCGATGAGCTGATCGTCGCCGAGGCTTGGGTTGGCAAGAACCTGACCATGAAACGCGGTCGTCCGCGGGCCCGTGGTCGCTTCGGCAAGATCCTGAAGCCGTTCGCTGAGATCACCATCAAGGTGCGTCAAGTTGAGGAGCAAGCCTAATGGGACATAAAGTCAATCCGGTTGGCATGCGCCTGCAGATCAACCGCACCTGGGACAGCCGCTGGTACGCTGACACGAAGGACTACGGTGATCTCCTCCTCGAGGACATCAGGATCCGTGAGTTCATCAAGACTGAGTGCAAGCAGGCCGGTATTGCCCGCGTGATCATCGAGCGCCCCCACAAGAAGTGCCGTGTGACCATTCACACTGCGCGTCCGGGCGTGATCATCGGCAAGAAAGGCGCGGACATCGAAGTTCTTCGCAAGAAGATCGCTTCCATGACCGACTCCGAGCTGCACCTCAACATCGTTGAAGTCCGCAAGCCGGAACTCGACGCACAGCTGGTCGGCGAGTCCATCGCTCAGCAGCTGGAGCGCCGTGTGTCCTTCCGTCGCGCGATGAAGCGCTCCGTGCAGAACGCCATGCGTATGGGCGCCCTGGGTATCCGGGTGAACGTTGCTGGTCGTCTGGGCGGCGCTGAAATCGCACGGACCGAATGGTACCGCGAAGGTCGTGTGCCGCTGCACACTCTGCGCGCAGACATCGATTACGCACACTCTGAAGCAACCACCCCCTATGGTATCATCGGTATCAAGGTGTGGATCTTCAAAGGTGAGATCATGGAGCATGATCCTCAGGCGCGTGATCGCAAGGCTCAGGAACTCCAGGACGGTCCGGCACCTCGCGGTGCAGGTGGTAACCGTCGTGGCGATCGCTAAGGAGAACGCGACATGCTTCAGCCAAAGCGTACTAAATTCCGCAAGATGCACAAAGGCCGGATCAAAGGCCTCGCAAAAGGCGGTTCCGACCTGAACTTCGGCACCTACGGCCTGAAGGCAGTGACACCCGAGCGTGTGACCGCCCGTCAGATCGAAGCTGCACGTCGTGCAATGACCCGTCACATGAAGCGTCAGGGTCGTGTCTGGATCCGTATCTTCCCGGACACCCCGGTGACCTCCAAGCCCGTCGAAGTGCGTATGGGTAAGGGTAAAGGTTCCGTGGACTTCTGGGCGTGCAAAGTGAAGCCGGGCCGCGTGATGTTCGAAATCGACGGCGTCGGTGAAGACATTGCTCGTGAAGCTCTGCGCCTCGCAGCCATGAAACTGTCGGTACAGACACGTATCGTGGTGCGCGAAGACTGGTAATTCCAGTTTTCAGCAACTGAATTTAAAGCCCCCCGCCAGGTGACTGGCGGGGGGCTTTTTCGTTGTTTCAGCGGAGGCAACGGGCACCTTTTACGCTAACTTTGCGAAGCATAGAGCGCATGTTCACTTTGTGTTCTTATTCTGGTTGGGGGACGGTTCAGGATACAGGAGACCCAAATGAGACCAGGGAACGCAACATGTGCAGCTGGCTTTGGGGTGGTTTTGATGCTGGTCGGGGCCTGTGATCTGTACCTCCCAGAGGAGCAGTCCCTCAGTGGTGTGACTCCGACGGCCGCATTGCTTCCGATCAGTCAGGCGCCATACCGATATCAGGATGCGACGTATTGGACGCTGGCAAATGGCTGCACGTATTCGCCTGGGCCGGCCCCACGTGGTGGCTGGCGTTGGTTCCTGGTGGGGAACCCGATGTCGCGGGGCCATGCGATGATCCACGATGGTTGCGATTACACGTTTGATGCCGCGCGCTGAGGATACTCATTTGGGGAGCGGTGGAAAGCGTGCGCCATGCGTACAATAGGCCGCCCAATGGCACGAACGTTTCATTCAGCTTTCTGATCTATGGTCATCGTCGAATCCGACACGACAAGAGGACATGTCCATGAAATTCGTTACTAGTTTTATTACGGTTGTTGCCCTCGGGGTTTCTGGTGCTGCTCAGGCCGCAGATGTGCGTCTGTTCACCGAGGATTACGCTCCGTTGAACTTTGAACGCGATGGCGAGATCGTCGGGCTTGGGGCAGACCAGGTGTTTGAAATCATGGACCGCGCGGGCATCACCTACGAGGCGGAACTGACGCAGTGGTCGCGCGCCATCGGTCAGGCAGAGCGCCGCCCGAATACCTGTGTTTTCAGCACCACGCACACGCCCGAACGTGATCCGAAGTTCAAGTGGGTGGAACCTCTTGCCTCGGATAGCACCATTCTGGTCCGCAAGGCTGGCAGCGATATCGCCCCTGCGACAATCGAAGAGGCGCGCAGCTATCGCACCGGAACGCAGACCGGCGATTACACCGTTGGCGTATTGGAAGGTGCGGGTTTCGACGCGATCGATCTGGCGCCGACGCAATCGGCCACCTTGAAAAAGCTGCTGCAAGGGCGGATTGACCTGATGGCGACCTCAGGCTCCTTCCTCGAGTCGGCGCTCGCGGATGGGGTGGAGATTGAAGAGGCGCTGGTCCTTTCCACCACCATGATGTCACTGGCCTGTAGCCAGAAAACCGATCAGGCGCTGGTGGATCGTATGCAGACCGCGCTGCAATCAATGATTGATGACGGAACGCAGACTGAAATCGCGGCCCGCTACAAATAGGGCTTCTCCGAGCCTTGGCGCTCGGTAGGCGCCGCCATTGATCTACATGTCTCGTAACACGCGCACCCTAGGTGCGCGTGTTGTGCTTTCAGCGCGGCACCCCTCTCGCCAAGACGGGCCTCCTTGCGCTATCAGAGCCGCATGGCCCAGATCGATTCCCTCTTTGTGACCCGCCTTTACCGGGCTGCGCTCTCCGAGCACGGCCCCAATATTGATCCGCAGGAAATGCAAACCTCCTGCATCACCATCGCCGAGGACGACGAGGCGGGGCAGGACTGGTGCGAGGAGAATGGCTATCCGGGTTATACCTCCTATGCCTCGCTCACCGATCTGCCATGGCGCTTTCCGATCTTTGCCGACCTGGTCAAATCGCTTGATGCCCATGTTGCGGCCTTTGCTCAGGATCTGGAGCTGAACCTCGACGGGCGCGCGCTGAAGCTTGAGGATCTTTGGATCAATATTCTGCCGGAAGGCGGTACCCATGCCAGCCATATTCACCCGCATTCGGTGATTTCCGGCACTACCTATGTTTCGATGCCGGATGGGGCATCCGCTCTGAAACTGGAGGATCCGCGTCACGCGATGATGATGGCTCATCCGCCGCGCACCAAAGAGTGCCGACGCGAACTGCGGAGCTTTGTCTATGAAACGCCGAAGGTTGGTGATGTACTGCTGTGGGAGAGTTTCATCCGCCATGAGGTGCCGATGAACATGGCCGAAGATGAGCGGATTTCGGTCAGCTTTAATTACGCCTGGGCCTGAGGGGGCGAGGTCAGCGCGATTTTGCGTGAAACTGCGGGGCTTCAGGTTTTCTTAAGCGCACGCTGTGAGTCTGCAGCCGTGACCCTCGACCATCAGGTGCCCCATGATCGAATACCCAGAGCACGCTGTCGCAAAGCAGGCCGTACCAACTGAAGTTGCAATAAACTGGCTGACGAAGTCCTTTCAGCGACCATACTTTTTTGTTCATATTCCCAAATGTGGCGGAACCGCCGTCGGTGTTGCGTTGAAGGGATACTACCTGCATGGCAAAGCGCGGGAGTGGCGGCAGGTGGCTGGGGCTGCTTCTTGGGATGCGCTCAAGACCTTTGCCCTTGTACGACGGCCTTATGAGCGGGTCTGTTCGCTCTACAGGTACGAGTGCCAGGTTGGAGAGGACGCAAACGGGGGGCAAAGTCTTTCGCTCAATGACTGGGTCTCGAAGGTTCTGGATGGTCGTGACCCGGAAGCGCTCGACACCGACATGACTCTACATCCCTGCCTGCCATGGGTCGTCGACACCGCTGGTGCGCCACTGGTGAAGCAGGTCTGTCGCTTAGAAGAAATCGCCGACGACTGGAGCATCGTACAGAACATAACTCAATCCGACGTCGCGCTGCCGGTGCGCAATCGGACAGAACGCGTGATTGGGTCCACTGTGTCGGATCTAAATGCCCTCAGCCGGGCCATTATCGAGGACTATTATGCCGCTGACTTTGAAAACTTCGGCTACAATCGGATCGGGGCTGCCCACAAACTGCGGCCGAAATCGGATGCACCGTTGGTGGGGCTGATAGAGGCGGCTTACGCACAGTGAGCGCACAACTTGCTGCGCGCGGCATCGGCATGATTGTCAAAACGACCAAAGCCGCTTAGCGTCCGGTAGAATTTTTCCAAGAGGCACCAAAATGGCGCGGCGTTCCCCTTTTGAAATTGGCGGTTTTCACGTTCCCCCCGGCACGCGCCGCACAGTGGACATGCCGGTCAGCGTGTTGTCCGACCACACCCCCGTAAATATGTCCGCTCACGTCATTCATGGTGCGGAAGAGGGGCCAACGCTGTTTGTGTCTGCCGCGATCCACGGGGATGAGGTCATCGGGGTCGAGATCGCCCGCCGGTTGCTGCGCAGTCGCCAGTTCGCGCGGTTGAAGGGGACGCTCATCGTGGTTCCGATCGTCAATACGTTCGGGTTTCTGAACCACTCGCGCTATCTACCGGATCGGCGTGATCTGAACCGTTGCTTTCCCGGCAGCGAGGGCGGTTCGCTAGCCAGCCGTTTGGCGCATCTGTTCATGACCGAAATCGTGGCGCGCTCCGATCTTGGCATCGACCTGCATTCTGCCGCCATTCATCGCACCAACATGCCGCAGATCCGGGTGTCGCCAAAGGCGCAGGAGACGCTGGCCTATGCCGACGCCTTTGGCGCACCGGTGGTGATCCGCTCGGGCCTGCGCGAAGGGTCCCTGCGGCATGAGGCGCAGAAGGCTGGCGTCGACATCCTGCTGTATGAGGCGGGGGAGGGGCTGCGGTTCGACGAGCAATCTGCCCGCGTTGGCGTGGCGGGTATTCTGCGGGTCATGCATGCTCTGGGTATGATCCCTGATGACGGTGTACCCCTGGCCGAAGTGGTGCCGGTGCGCGCCAGCGACTCCAGTTGGGAACGCGCACCCGCAGGTGGTTTGCTGCGCGCCTATAAAACCACTGGCGAGATGGTCGAGGAGGGAGATGTTCTTGGCATCGTCGCCGATCCGTTTGGCGAAGAGGAGATGGAGCTTACAGCCAGCCAGGCGGGCCTTATCATCGGGCGGGCAAACCTGCCCATCGTCAATGAGGGCGATGCCTTGTTCCACATTGCGCGCGTGGTCAATAGTTCCGAGGCCGAAATCCGGATCGAGAGTTTGCACGCGCAACTGGAAGGAGCTGCGATGTTTGATGAGGATGAGATTATCTAGGTCTGCATCTTTACAGAATGGGCGTGCAGCGCAATCGGCCATAGTATCTTGACTCGCAGCTCGCGTAACATGCTCGGCGATCAGTGACAGCGGGTGCGTCTTGGTCCACAGATGCGGTTACGCGCTCCTTAGAATGCGCGCGCGAACAGGCCGATGATGCGGGTCATATGCTCGCGGGGTAGTGCAGTCGGCTCGATCTCGAAACGGGCCATGAAACCGCGCATTTCCTTGAGGTCGAGGAACTCCTCCAGCACCTGATAGCGTTTGCGGTCCCGGTAGTCGTCAAACAGCAGCGTCGCTTTCCGAGTGCAGCGCAGCATGGCCGTCAGGGCGCAGGCGACGCGAAACCTGCCGTCGATCAGGATCAGATCGGGGTGGCGAAACCCCTCAAGATCCCAGACCGACAGCGGGTACTTGTGAAAGCGGTGGTGATGTTCATTGTCGACCGGGAGACCCCATTTCCCGGTGCGACCGATATTCACATAGTGCAGCAAGGGCGGGGACGGCACATCATTCTGGTCGAAGTACCGTTGCATCATGTCGTGCCAGTCACGGCTGCTTTCGACGGAATAAAGCGTCTTGCCGGGCATCTCGGCCCCCAGCACAGTCGAGCCGCCGCTGCCATATTCTAGAATGACATCGGCATTTGCGTAATGGTCCTCCAGCCATGCACAAACCTCTGGTGCGAAAGTCAGCTTCGGTCGCTCAACGGGGGCCACGTCGGAGGCTGATGTATCCATGTGGGAGGCGGCCTTTGATGGAGGAGTCACAACGCCAGTGCTGGGAGGTTGCGTGTGCAAAGTCAAGCATGCGGCGCATGGAGGGCAATAGGCAGGTTGCCCTTGCCCTTCCGGCATTGCTCCTGTAGAGGGACGCATCGCTCACCGCAATTCGCGAGTCGGATTGTGTCGGGCGATTCTTTTTTCTGCACATTTCCGTGCAGTCTACATAACCCACCAGGGCAAAGGGTGACCCACCATAAGGGGCCCTCTGGTGCCAAGGAAAGGAACGCAAGGCGATGAACGCCAAGGATCTGCGCGACAAGACCGTGGACGAGCTCCGCGATCAACTCGCAAACCTCAAAAAAGAGAGCTTCAACCTGCGCTTTCAACAAGCGACCGGTCAGTTGGAAAACACTGCAGGCATCAAGGCGGCCCGCCGCAATGCTGCTCGCGTGAAAACCATCCTGAACGAAAAAGCTGCAGCAGCAGCTGAATAAGGAGCTCTACAGATGCCCAAACGTATCCTGTCTGGCGTCGTTACATCCGACGCAAACGCTCAGACCGTGACCGTGTCCGTGGAGCGCCGCTTCACACACCCGGTTCTGAAGAAAACCATCCGTAAGTCCAAGAAGTACCGGGCTCACGATGAACAGAACGCTTTCAAGGTCGGCGACTCCGTACGCATCATCGAATGCGCGCCGAAATCGAAAACGAAACGCTGGGAAGTCATTGACGCCTAAGAGCCTGTAACCACAGGCTCCTGGCGACTTTGCTGATCAGCACAGTCGAAACCCTGGGGGATCACGCCACGCATCGGCGCCCCAAAGGTCGGGAGAAACCACATGATCCAGATGCAAACAAATCTGGATGTAGCTGACAACTCCGGCGCACGCCGAGTTCAGTGCATCAAGGTTCTGGGTGGCTCCAAGCGTAAGTACGCTTCCGTCGGCGACATCATTGTCGTCTCGGTTAAAGAAGCCATCCCGCGCGGTCGCGTTAAAAAAGGGGACGTCCGCAAGGCCGTCGTCGTACGCACCGCCAAAGAGGTTCGTCGTGAAGACGGTACCGCCATCCGTTTTGACCGCAACGCTGCTGTTATCCTGAATAACAACAACGAGCCGGTCGGCACCCGTATCTTCGGCCCGGTTGTTCGCGAACTTCGCGCGAAGAGCTTCATGAAGATCATCTCGCTCGCTCCGGAGGTGCTCTAACTATGGCTGCTAAACTGCGCAAAGGCGACAAGGTCGTCGTGCTGGCTGGCAAGGACAAAGGTCAGGAAGGCACGATTGCTTCCGTCGACCCCAAGGCCGGCAAAGCTGTTGTTGATGGTGTGAACATGGCCATCCGCCACACCCGTCAGTCCCAGACTGCCCAAGGCGGCCGTCTGCCCAAAGCTCAGCCGATCGAATTGTCGAACCTGGCTCTGCTGGACGCAAACGGCAAGGCAACCCGCGTCGGCTTCCGTGAGGAAGACGGCAAGAAGGTGCGCTTTGCAAAAACCACCGGGGAGACTGTCTGATGCTTGACGATGCAACCTACACCCCGCGTCTGAAGGCCCTTTACAAGGACAGCATCCGTGCGTCCCTGAAAGAGGAATTCAGCTACAAAAACGAGATGATGATCCCCAAGCTGGAGAAAATCGTTCTCAACATCGGCTGCGGTCGTGCTGCCGTTAAGGACAGCAAAAAGGCGAAATCGGCTCAGGAAGACCTGACCAAGATCGCCGGTCAGAAAGCGCTGACCACCATTGCAAAGAACTCCATCGCTGGCTTCCGCGTTCGTGAAGGCATGCCGATGGGTGCAAAGGTGACCCTGCGCGGCGAACGGATGTACGAATTCCTCGACCGTCTGATCACCATCGCGATGCCCCGGATCCGCGACTTCCGCGGTGTGTCCGGCACCTCTTTCGACGGTCGTGGCAACTACGCCATGGGCCTGAAAGAGCACATCGTGTTCCCGGAAATCGATTTCGACAAAATCGACGAATCCTGGGGCATGGACATCGTAATTGCCACCACCGCGAACACCGACGCGGAAGCTAAGGCGCTGTTGAAAGCTTTCAACATGCCCTTCAACAGCTGATCGCGGAGAGGAAGAGACCATGGCTAAAAAAGCAATGATCGAACGCGAAAAGAAGCGCGAGCGCCTGGTGGCCAAATACGCTGCCAAACGTGCCGAGCTCAAAGAGATCGCGAACGACGAATCCCGCCCGATGGAAGAGCGTTTCAAAGCGCGCCTTCAACTGGCGAAACTGCCGCGCAACTCGTCGGCAACCCGTCTGCATAACCGCTGCCAGCTGACCGGCCGTCCCCACGCTTACTATCGTAAGCTGAAGGTTAGCCGGATCGCGTTGCGGGACCTGGGCTCGAATGGCCAGATCCCCGGCATGGTGAAATCGAGCTGGTAAGGGAGAGACAATATGAACGATCCTATCGGCGATATGCTCACCCGTATCCGTAACTCTCAAAAGCGTGGCAAATCCACCGTCATGACTCCGGGCTCCAAACTGCGTGCCTGGGTTCTGGATGTGCTGCAATCCGAGGGCTACATTCGCGGCTATGAAGCAGGGACTGATGAACGCGGCCATCCGGCGCTTGAAATCAGCCTGAAGTACTACGAAGGCGAACCTGTCATTCGCGAACTGAAGCGTGTTTCCACGCCCGGTCGTCGCGTTTACATGGGCGTCAATGACATTCCGCAGGTCCGTCAGGGCCTGGGCGTGTCGATTGTCTCCACCCCCAAGGGTGTGATGTCGGATGCAAACGCACGCGCGGCCAACGTCGGTGGCGAAGTGCTTTGCACCGTATTCTAAGGAGGCCTACGTACAATGTCTCGTATTGGTAAAAGACCGGTCGACCTGCCCAGCGGAGTTTCCGCGAGCCTGTCCGGCCAGACCATCGAAGTGAAGGGCCCGAAAGGCGCCCAGAGCTTCACCGCAACCGACGACGTAACCCTCACTGTTGAGGACAACGTGGTGACTGTTGAGCCGCGCGGCAAATCCAAGCGCGCACGTCAGCAGTGGGGCATGTCCCGCACCATCGTTGCCAACATGGTGCAAGGCGTGACCACCGGCTTCAAGAAAGAGCTGGAGATCCAGGGTGTTGGTTACCGGGCTCAGATGCAGGGCAACACCCTGAAGCTGAACCTCGGCTACAGCCACGACGTCGATTTCACTGCACCGGAAGGTATCACCATTACCGCTCCGAAGCAGACAGAGATCGTTGTGGAAGGTGCAGACGCGCAAGCGGTTGGCGAAGTGGCGGCGAAAATCCGCGACTGGCGTCGTCCTGAGCCCTACAAAGGCAAAGGCATCCGCTACAAGGGCGAGTTCATCTTCCGCAAGGAAGGCAAGAAGAAGTAAGGACGAACACAATGGCAAACAGCAAACGTACCCTGTTTCTGAAGCGCCGCTTGCGCGTCCGGAACAAGCTTCGCAAGGTGAACGCAGGTCGTCTGCGTCTCTCCGTGCACCGCTCGAACAAGAACATCTCTGTTCAGGTGATCGACGACGTCAAAGGTGTAACTCTGGCCGCAGCCTCGACCCTCGAGAAGGATCTTGGTTTTGTTGGCAAGAACAACATCGAAGCGGCGGCAAAAGTCGGTTCCGTGATTGCAGAGCGTGCAAAGGCAGCTGGCGTCGAAGAAGCATACTTCGACCGTGGCGGCTTCCTGTACCACGGCAAAGTGAAGGCCCTGGCCGACGCTGCGCGTGAAGGCGGTCTGAAAATCTAAGTCATCCGGGCGCCCTGCCTGTCGGGGCGCCCGACTGATTTCGAGAGTGGGCCATTTCGGTGGTCCCGATGATCCGGGGGCTGGGCTTTTGTCCGCCCACCAGGATTGGAACAAAGGACGAGGCGGCATGTCCTCCTCGTCACATCATGAAGGAATGCCAAATGGCAGAACGTGATAACCGCCGCGGCAACCGTCGCGATCGCGATGAGACACCGGAATTTGCAGATCGTTTGGTCGCAATCAACCGCGTGTCCAAAACCGTTAAGGGTGGTAAGCGCTTTGGCTTCGCAGCTCTCGTCGTCGTAGGCGACCAGAAGGGCCGCGTAGGTTTCGGCAAGGGTAAGGCGAAAGAAGTACCCGAGGCGATCCGCAAGGCGACTGAGCAAGCCAAGCGTCAGATGATCCGCGTGCCGCTGAAAGAGGGTCGGACCCTCCACCACGACATGTATGGTCGTCACGGCGCCGGTAAAGTGGTCATGCGCACCGCTCCGGAAGGTACCGGGATCATCGCAGGTGGCCCGATGCGTGCCGTCTTCGAAATGCTGGGCATCAAGGACGTGGTTTCCAAGTCCGTCGGCTCTCAGAACCCTTACAACATGATCCGCGCCACCATCGACGGTCTGAAGAAAGAACAGAGCCCGCGCTCTGTCGCTCAGCGTCGTGGCAAGAAAGTTGCGGATATCCTGCCCAAGCGGGACGAGGCTCCGGCCGAGTCCAGCCAAGTGGCTGAAGAAGCGTAAGGAGACTGATCCATGGCTAAAACTATCGTCGTGAAACAGATCGGCTCTCCGATCCGTCGCCCCGCCGACCAGCGCGCAACCCTGATCGGCCTGGGCCTGAACAAGATGCACAAAACCCGTGAGCTGGAGGATACCCCCTCCGTGCGCGGCATGATCAACAAGATCAAGCATCTGGTCGAAATCGTCGAAGAGCGCGGCTAAGCCTCTTTCTCGATTGACCGAAGTACTGAACGCCTCCGGAGAGATCCGGGGGCGTTTTTTGTTGCACGCCTCGGCAGTCAGCCTGGATGGATGCCCGCGTGGGTCGCGGTGATGGCCAATTCAGATGCCACCGGTGCGGTTCAAAGACGTCCTGGCCATTCTGCAGCCCGTGATGTTGCGCGGCATCGAGAGGGCGTCTCCGCCGTTCGGGTCTATGCTGCAGGTGCATAGCGGCTGTTCCGAACTGTCAGTTGTTAGCGCCAACGACCTGCCTTATCTCTCCAAGTGTCAAAAGAACACAACAGACAACAAGAGCCGCGGAAAACCGTCCCGGCTAGAGATTAAGGATCATACAGATGGCACATGCACTGAACACCACCACCACCGCGACTTCCTCCCTCATGGCCCGCCTGCGCGGCGTCGCCGAGAGCGCACGGACGTCCTGGGCGCTGCATCGTGAATACAAACGCACATTCAACGAGCTCGATTCGCTGACCGACCGTGACCTTGCCGATATCGGCGTCCGTCGTTCCGACATCGTGGACCTGGCCCGGACACACGTCTACGGCGCCTGATACCAACAGCAGACAGTGGCGCGACCCTTCCTCCTCCCTCGGGGTTTGTCGCAGGCTGACGAAAACGCCTCCACATCGTGGGGGCGTTTTTTGTTGCATGGGCCGCGGGCGCTCCGGCCACCGGATTTTCATGCCGGAATGGCATTGTGTTCGGCGAGTTGCGCAACTCGCGGGCCGGTGTGGCAAGCCGGACCCAAATGGAACAGGACCTTGGGGGTGACGCCCCGGGGTGCGAAACAGATATCTGGTCTTCGCGGAGGGTGACGCCTTCAACCCATTCCGATCCGGCGGCGCCGCCATTCTTTCCATCCGTAAGGCAGGCAGGGCAGATCATCGAAATTGCGAAGAGGTCATGAGCCGGCGGGGCAGGGGCCTCATCCGGGCTGAAGCGCGTGGCTAAATCCTGTGTCATTCGCGAGGCATGGCGCTCGTTTGTCGTGACACTGGCCTGCGTGTTGTCGCGATATGCGGCCAGTTTCCGGCACGGCAGGGCGGGGCAATTCCCCTGGCCACTTGATCCGGACCCGCATCCCGTCTATACGCCCACGGTGGCCTCAAAAGAGGCACAGAATCAAAGTCAAAAAGTGCCGTGTCTGACCCGCTTCGCTTCATGGGTCACTTCCGGCTGTAGGAGAAGCGATATGAAACTCAATGAACTGCGCGACAATCCCGGCGCAACCCCGAAACGCACACGCGTTGGCCGTGGCCCCGGCTCCGGCAAGGGTAAAATGGGTGGCCGTGGTATCAAGGGTCAAAAATCTCGTTCCGGCGTGGCCATCAAAGGCTACGAAGGCGGCCAGATGCCCCTCTACCAGCGTCTGCCGAAGCGCGGCTTCAACAAGCCGAACGCCAAGAAATACGCTGTGGTAAACCTCGGCCTGATCCAGAAATTCATCGACGCCGGCAAGCTCGACGCTGCTTCGATCACCGAAGACAGCCTGGTTGCATCCGGTCTCGTCCGTCGCAAACTGGACGGTGTCCGGGTTCTGGCCAAAGGTGAGTTCTCCGCAAAAGCGACCATCGCGGTGACCGGTGCCTCCAAATCTGCCGTTGAGGCAGTTTCAAAGGCAGGCGGCGCCCTGACCGTGGCATCTGAGGCCGCAGCTGAGTAACGGCTTGTGAGCGGCACATAAGCCGCTTACATAAGTCATCAGTTTTCCCATACGCCGTCCGAGCCGGAAAACGGTTCCGGGCGGCGTTTTCGCAAGAAGAGACCTATTTCATGGTATCAGCAGCAGAACAAATGGCGGCGAACACCAGCTGGGCAGCGCTCGGCAAGGCCACGGATCTGCGCAACCGCATCCTGTTCACGATCGGACTTTTGATTGTCTATCGTTTGGGCACGTGGATTCCCGTGCCGGGAATCGACACCGTTGCGCTGCGTCAGTTCATGGACTCCGCAGGGCAGGGCATCGGCGGTATGGTGTCGATGTTTACCGGTGGCGCACTCGGGCGCATGGGCATCTTTGCCCTTGGCATCATGCCCTATATCTCGGCCTCCATCATCGTGCAGCTGCTGACCTCCATGGTGCCTGCGCTCGAACAGCTCAAAAAAGAGGGCGAGCAGGGCCGCAAGAAGATCAACCAGTACACGCGCTACGGCACTGTGGTGCTGGCGACGGCACAGGCCTATGGACTTGCCGCCTCGCTCGAGGCGGGCGATCTGGCCCTGGATCCCGGCCTGTATTTCCGCATGGCCTGCATGATCACTCTGGTGGGGGGCACCATGTTCCTGATGTGGCTGGGTGAGCAGATCACCAACCGCGGCATCGGCAACGGCATCTCCCTGATTATCTTTGTCGGCATCATCGCCGAGGTTCCCGCCGCCATGGCGCAGTTCTTTGCCTCTGGCCGCTCCGGTGCGATCTCTCCTGCGGTGATCATCGCGGTGATCGTAATGGTGATTGCGGTGATCATGTTCGTGGTCTTCATGGAGCGCGCACTTCGCAAGATCCACATCCAGTATCCGCGTCGCCAGGTCGGCATGAAGGTCTATGACGGTGGCTCCTCGCATCTGCCGGTTAAGGTCAACCCGGCGGGCGTGATCCCGGCGATCTTTGCCTCCTCGCTGCTGCTGTTGCCGACTACGATCTCCACCTTCAGCCAAGGCTCCGCGTCGAGCCCGGTGATGAGCTGGCTGTTGGCCAATTTCGGTCCCGGTCAGCCGCTCTACCTGCTGTTCTTCACGTCGATGATCGTGTTCTTCGCCTATTTCTACACGTTCAACGTTTCCTTCAAGCCGGATGACGTCGCGCAGAACCTGAAGAACCAGAACGGCTTTGTGCCCGGTATCCGTCCCGGCAAGAAGACCGCGGAATACATCGAATACGTGGTGAACCGCATTCTGGTCCTGGGCTCTGGCTATCTGGCGCTTGTCTGTCTGCTGCCCGAGATCCTGCGCGCCAACTTCGCCATTCCGGTGTATTTCGGCGGCACCTCGGTCTTGATTGTGGTCTCCGTGACCATGGACACGATCCAGCAGGTTCAGAGCCATTTGCTCGCGCATCAGTACGAAGGCCTCATCGAGAAGAGCCAGCTGCGCGGTCGTAACAAGAAACGCACCAAACGGGGACCTGCTCGTCGATGACCAACATCATTCTCATGGGCCCGCCCGGCGCGGGGAAAGGGACGCAGGCGCGTCATTTGGTTGAAACGCGCAACATGGTTCAGCTCTCGACCGGGGATATGCTGCGCGACGCGCAGGCCTCCGGCACCGAGATGGGCAAGAAAGTTGCGGCGATCATGGCCGAGGGCAAACTGGTCACCGACCAGATCGTGATCGGGCTGATCCGTGAGAAGCTCCAGGATGGCTCCGAAGGCGGGTTCATCTTTGACGGTTTCCCGCGCACCCTGCCGCAGGCAGATGCGCTGGAAAAGCTGCTGGGCGAGATGGGCATGAAGCTCGACGCGGTGATCGAGATGCAGGTCGATGACGAGGCGCTGGTTGCCCGCATCACCGGCCGCTCCACTTGCGGCGATTGCGGCGAGGTCTACCACGACCAGACCAAGCCGTGGCCGGCCGATGGCAAATGCGCCAACTGTGGCGGCACCACGCAGAAGCGCCGTCCCGACGACAACGAGGACAGTCTTAAGACCCGTCTGATGGAATACTACAAGAAGACGTCGCCGCTGATCGGCTACTACTGGGCCAAAGGTGATTTGCAGCGCCTGGACGGTCTGGCCTCCATCGACGAGGTTCAGAAGTCCATCGGCTGGATCCTCGGCGATTGACATAAGGTCACGCTCGCAACAAAGTTGAATTGTCCTGTCACGATAACAATCGTGGCGGGACTTTTTGTTTGACTTGGAGATTGCTATGTTGGGACGGCGCTTTACCTGCGAATTCTCGGTGGCGGAGGCCATCGGTCAGCTCATCATCTGGATCATTCTATCCATTGTTACACTCGGGCTGGCGCTGTTCGTGCTGCCGTATTATTTCCTCATGGCGCCGGTGAACCGAACCTATGTGCTGGACGCGGAGGGCGCAAAGATCGCCAAGCTCTCTGTCGAGATCGGCTTTGTTGACATCTTGGGGCACGCGCTCGTGTGGTTGCTTCTGACGATTTTGACGTTCGGACTTGCGTATCTGATATACTGGCCGGCGGTGATAAAGCGTATCCTGAACGCAGTAAAAACAACGGAGCTTTAGCAGGGGAACGGCTTTGGCGCATTGAGGGTTGACCCTTCGGTCAAATGCCAATACGAACCGACATCCCTGCTGGGAATCATTCCAGGCGGGCAATTTTTGTTGTCCACCTGACTACCTCGATACATGCTGGACCCTCGCGCCCTGTGCCGATGGTTGAGTGTTGTGAAAAAAGGTTCTGGAGTTACGGAACCGCAACCAAAAGGAAAGTGACACGTGGCACGTATTGCCGGCGTTAACATCCCGACTTCCAAACGGGTCCCAATCGCCCTCACCTACATCACGGGCATCGGCCCGTCCTCTGCCAAAGCGATCTGCGAGGCCGTGAACATCGACGAAACCCGTCGTGTGAACGAACTCTCCGATGCAGAAGTTCTGGCCATCCGCGAACATATCGACGCAACCTTCACCGTTGAAGGTGACCTGCGTCGCGAAGTGCAGATGAACATCAAGCGCCTGATGGATCTCGGCTGCTACCGTGGCCTGCGCCACCGTCGCAACCTGCCGGTCCGTGGTCAGCGCACCCACACCAACGCTCGTACTCGCAAAGGCCCCGCAAAGGCCATTGCTGGTAAGAAGAAGTAAGGGAGGGTCCTGACAGATGGCACGTGATAAAACCCGCACGAAGCGTAAAGAGCGCAAGAACATCGCCACCGGCGTTGCACATGTGAACTCTTCGTTCAACAACACCAAGATCCTGATCTCTGACGTTCAGGGCAATGCGATCTCCTGGTCCTCCGCAGGCACCATGGGCTTCAAGGGCTCCCGTAAGTCCACGCCCTATGCTGCGCAGATGGCTGCAGAAGACGCAGGCCGCAAGGCACAGGATCACGGCGTGAAGACCCTTGAGGTCGAAGTTCAAGGCCCCGGTTCGGGTCGTGAATCCGCCCTGCGCGCGCTGGCCGCGGTTGGCTTCAACATCACCAACATTCGTGATGTGACCCCGACTGCCCACAACGGCTGCCGCCCACCGAAGCGCCGCCGCGTCTAAGCGACAGTAAACTCACTGGGGCCTTGCCGCATGCAGGGCCCCAGTACGTCATTAGAAACCTCGGGCGTCTGATCCTTTGGACATGGGGTTCAGACAGGAATGGAGGGAACGCATGATCCATAAGAATTGGGCCGAATTGATCAAGCCCACACAGCTTGAGGTCAAGCCGGGCAATGATCCGGCACGCCAGGCGACTCTCGTGGCGGAACCGCTGGAGCGTGGCTTTGGCCTGACGCTCGGCAACGCGCTGCGCCGTATTTTGATGAGCTCGCTGCAAGGTGCGGCCATCACTTCCGTTCAGATCGACAACGTGCTGCACGAGTTTTCCTCCGTGGCCGGTGTGCGTGAAGACGTCACAGACATCATCCTGAACCTCAAGCAGGTTTCCCTGCGCATGGAAGTCGAAGGGCCCAAGCGCCTGTCGATCAATGCCAAAGGTCCGGCCGTCGTCACCGCAGGCGACATTGCCGAAACCGCTGGTATCGAGGTTCTGAACCGCGAGCATGTCATCTGCCACCTCGACGATGGTGCGGATCTGTTCATGGAACTGACCGTCAACACCGGCAAAGGCTATGTCTCTGCCGACAAGAATAAGCCCGAGGACGCGCCGATCGGTCTGATCCCGATCGATGCAATCTATTCCCCGGTCAAGAAGGTCTCCTACGACGTTCAGCCCACCCGTGAGGGCCAGGTGCTGGACTATGACAAGCTGACCCTCAAAGTTGACACTGACGGCTCCATCACGCCCGAGGATGCGCTGGCTTTCGCAGCCCGCATCCTGCAGGACCAGCTGTCGATCTTCGTGAACTTCGACGAGCCGGAATCCGCAGGCCGTCAGGACGAGGACGATGGTCTCGAGTTCAACCCGCTTCTGCTCAAGAAAGTGGACGAGCTGGAACTGTCCGTGCGTTCGGCAAACTGCCTGAAGAACGACAACATCGTCTATATCGGCGATCTGATCCAGAAGACCGAAGCCGAGATGCTGCGCACCCCGAACTTCGGCCGCAAGTCCTTGAACGAGATCAAGGAAGTGCTGTCTGGCATGGGTCTGCACCTCGGTATGGACGTCGAGGACTGGCCGCCGGACAACATCGAAGAACTGGCCAAGAAATTCGAAGACAGCTTCTGAGGCTGACTTCGACAGGGGAGGGCCTAGGTCCTCCCCAATAAATTCCCGGACCTGCCGGGGAAAATTCGGGCCTTCCGCCCCAAGGTGAGCAGCCGACACGCATCAGCTGCCTGACAAAGCAAAACGCAAGATAAGGATTTAGAAAATGCGTCACGCACGTGGTTATCGCCGCCTGAACCGTACTCACGAGCACCGTAAGGCCCTGTTCTCCAACATGGCCGGCTCGCTGATCGAACACGAACAGATCAAGACAACCCTGCCCAAGGCAAAAGAACTGCGCCCGATCATCGAAAAGATGATCACGCTGGCGAAACGTGGCGATGTCCACGCCCGCCGTCAGGCCGCGTCCAAGCTGAAGCAGGACAAAGACGTCGCGAAACTGTTCGACGTTCTGGGCCCGCGCTACAAGGATCGTCAGGGCGGTTACGTCCGCATCCTGAAAGCCGGTTTCCGTTATGGTGACATGGCGCCGATGGCGATCATCGAATTCGTCGACCGCGACACTGCCGCCAAAGGTGCTGCCGACAAGGCGCGTCTGGCAGAGTTCGAAACCGCAGACGAAGAATAATATCTCGCGGTCAAGCGACCGTCAGACTTTACCCCGTCCTGGAAACAGGGCGGGGTTTTTGCTTGCCTACTGATGCCGCGCCCATCGGCCGGGCCGATGCCGGGTCAGGCCCCGTGCGGTTTTGTGCCGATGAGAGTCCAGTTCTGGTTGGGAGCTTACTCCGTGACCTTCTTCACGAATTGGCTTTTCAGCCCCATCTGTCCGATGCCCGGAACCTTGCAGTCGATGTCGTGGTCGCCATCGACCAATCTGATGCCCCGCACCTTGGTGCCGACCTTCACGACGGTCGAGGACCCTTTTAGTTTCAGGTCCTTGATCACCGTCACCGTATCCCCATCGGACAGGATATTGCCCACGCTGTCGCGCACGGCTGCGGTGTCATCGCCTCCCTCGGCTGATGCGGACCATTCATGGCCGCATTCGGGGCAATTCAGCAGCGCATCCACCTGATAGGTATAGGTGGAGGAACATTCGGGGCAGGGGGGGAGTGTATCGCTCATGGGGCTCACTTCAGGAAAGGAATAGGATGCAGGGTGGCGGCGTAGGTTCTGTCGCCCAGACGAATGCCAAGGCCGGTGGCCGCTTCCGCCAGATCACTGCGAATCAACGCGTGACCAATGGTCGTGCCGACGCGCGGAGAGTAGGCAAACTCGGCCACATGTCCCACCTGCTCGTCGCCTTGCCACAGCGGGATGGGCTGTCCGGACAGCGGGGGGTGATCGGCGATCAACAGGCCGACCCGCTGGCGGGCAGGAGGGTCCGCCGCCATCCGCTGCAACGCGGCACGACCAACAAAGTCATGGCCGCCCTGCAGGTCGATGAGCGGTCCAAAGCCCATCTCGAACGGGCTGGCGCGAAAATCCTGCCAGCGCATGTCGGCGCCATACGAGATCAGGCCGGTTTCCAGACGCTCGATATCGTTGGGGGCACCGGGGCCGATATCAAACGGCGCGCCAGCCGCCTTGACCCGATCCCAGAGTTCAACGCCCCGGGATCCGTCCTGCAAGTATAGCTCGAACCCACCCTGTTTCGACCAGCCAGAGCGCGCGAGAACCAGCGGAATGCCGTCCAATTCGGTTTGCCGGAAGCCGAAATAGCGCAGGTCCCGCACCCAGTCGCCAAAGAGCGCGGCGGTGACCTCCTCCGCCTTGGGGCCCTGAATGGCCAGAGGGGAGACATCCGGTTCGCTGACCTCGACGCTCCAGCCGCGTTCACGCCCGATGGCGGCGGCCCAGAGGTGAATGTCGCTGTCTGCCACCGAGAGCCAGTAGCAGTCGTCCGAAAGCTTCAGTAGCACCGGGTCATTGATCAGCCAGCCCGCATGGTCACAGAGCGGCACATAGCGTCCCTGACCCACCTTGGTTTTGGACAGGTCGCGCGGGGTCAGATATTGCGCCAGTCGCCCCGCGTCCGGCCCCTGCAGCTGCACTTGCCGTTGCGCCGCGACGTCCCACATGGCCACGCCGTTGATCAACCTGTCATATTCCCCATCCGGATCGCCGAAATTACCCGGGATATACATGTGGTTGTAGACCGAAAACCCACGCACGCCGTCGCGCACGGTGGCGTCGAAATAGGCGGATTTACGGATGTTCGGTCCAATGCTGATCGAAAATGACATGGAAGCCCCCGGTGACGACAGGAAATGTTGCTCCTGCATTCCACCGGGGCCTGCCAAGCGCAAGGGGTTTCGACGCGGTCTCAGACCTCGCGCGGGTCGTCGAGGTACATGCGCCAATTGTGCTTCGGCGCAAATCCAAGCATTTCGCGGGCCTTTTTGATTGAATAAAAGGTCTCACGCGGGCCCATGTCGCGGGCCGGAACGCCCTGATAATAGCGCGCGATCAGCTCTGTCGTGGGCCAGTTGACCGAGTGATCGGGATTGGCGACGTTGAAGATCTGATAGCCCAGACCGTCGGTCTCCAGACAGCACTGCACCATCTGGCCGAGGTCACGGGCGTCGATATAGGCAAAGATATTGCGTCGCCGCAAATCCGGGTCCGCCATATAGGCCGGAAAGTTCGCCTTGTACTCGTGCGGTTCGATCACATTGTTGATCCTGAGCCCGTAGATGTCTGCGCCCGTGCGCCGTTGGAAGCATTGCGCGGTGACCTCGCCTGCGACCTTGGACATGGCATAGGAATCCTCCGGCACCACGGGGTGCTCCTCGTCGATGGGCAGATATTCCGGCTTGCGCTCGCCGCCCGCGAAGCAGACGCCATAGGTGGTCTCGGAGGACGCAAAGATCACCTTGCGCACGCCCGCCTTCAACGCCGCATCGATCACATTGTAGGTGCCGATGGTGTTGATCCGATAGCATTCGTTGTCTGACTTCATCAGCAGGCGCGGCACGGCGGCGAAATGCACCACCGCGTCAAAGGGGGGCGGGCTGCGGTGGTCGTCCATTTCGTCATATCCGGCCCAGGCGTGCATCACGTCATGCATCTGGCCCGCGTCGGTCATATCGGCGATGCGATTGTCGACGCCGGGCAGGTCCAGTGGCGTGAGATCGACGTTGACCACCCGATGCCCCTGGGCCAGCAGGTATGCGATGGCGTGGCGCCCGGCCTTGCCGGACCCTCCGGTGAACAGAATGCGCATGAAAATCCTCCTCGTTTGTCGTGCAGGATAGCGGTAACGGGCGCCGCGTCCAGCGCCGGTAGGTTTACTGGCTGTTTCTGGCAGGCGGGCTGACGGTAACGGGATGACGCGCCGGATGGCGATCGGGTTGCCGGGGGAGGGGAGATGTTTTTCAGGGTGACAGATGTGCGAATCTCCGCTAGCGTCCGGCCTATGACCCAACAGTTCGCCCAGTTCTGGTATTACTTTTATCCGCGCCACATGGCGGACGGAGGGTCTTCGCGTTTCTGAATTGAACTGACAGAAACACCAGAATACCGCACCAAACCGCCCCGGGACCAAGGGCGGTTTTTTGTTGTCCAGAGGTCCGACAGGGGCACCCGCCAAAGGATCCACGCCCATGACCACCCTGTCCCAGACTCCCACCAATGACCTCCGGATTACCGATATGCAGGAATTGATCTGCCCCGAAGCCCTCGCGGTGAAGCATCCGCTCACCGATGCTGCGCGCGACACCGTTTTGAAATCCCGCGCCAGCATTCAAAAGATCCTGCATGGCGCCGACGACCGGCTGGTTGTGGTGGTTGGCCCCTGTTCCATCCACGACCCCGAGGCCGCACTGGACTATGCCCGCCGCCTCGCCCCATTGCGCGCCGAGCTGGGCGACCAGCTTGAGATCGTGATGCGGGTCTACTTCGAGAAACCCCGCACCATCGCGGGCTGGAAGGGTCTGATCAACGATCCCAACCTCGATGGCTCCTTCCGCATCAACAAGGGGCTGTCGACCGCGCGCAAACTCTGCCTCGACCTGAGCGAGATGGGCCTGCCGGTGGGGACCGAATTCCTCGATGCCTCGGTGCCGCAATACATCAGCGACCTGGTCAGCTGGGCCGCGATTGGCGCACGCACTACCGAGAGCCAGATCCACCGCGAGATGGCCTCGGGGCTGAGCTGCCCGGTGGGGTTCAAGAACGGCACCCGCGGCAATGTGCAGATCGCCATCGACGCGGTGCGCTCTGCCGCAACACCGCACCATTTCATGGCGCTGGCGCCCTCAGGCCTCGCGGCGATTGCGGCCACTGCGGGCAACCCCGATTGTCACATCATCCTGCGCGGGGGCGGTGGCACCAACTATGACGCGGCCAGCATCGATGCAGCCTGCCAGAAGGCCGACGCAGACGGTATTCGCCCGCAGGTGATGATCGACGCAAGCCATGCCAACTCCGCCAAGGACCCGGCAAAACAACCCGAGGTTCTCGCCGATGTGGCCGATCAGATGGCGCAGGGCGAAACCCGCATCACCGGCATCATGATCGAAAGTCACCTTGTGCATGGCCGTCAGGATCTGCCCAAGGATGGGGATCTGTCGAAACTCACCTACGGCCAGTCGGTGACCGATGGTTGCATCGGCTGGGAGGAAACGGAAATCCAGCTGCGCAAACTGGCAAAAGCGGTGGACACCCGTCGCACCCTCGGTGCGCGCCTCGCAGGATAACCGCGTAGGGGGCGGCGACGCACCGCCCCCTGCTCGTTCTGCCAACCACACATGCTTGCAATCACCCGCGCGCCTCCGCATATCATCGGGACCAGAGTAAATTGTCCGGAGGCCCCATGGTCCGCAGTCTTGCCCTTCCCCTGACCCTCGCACTTGTGACCAGCCTGCCGCTTGCGGCGCAGGCCGACACACAAGTGCCGCAGAGCCAGGCCGAAATCTCGCTGGGTTTTGCACCATTGGTCAAAGAGGCCGCGCCAGCGGTGGTGAACATCTACGCCAAGATCATCCGTCAGGACCGCGCCCGCAGCCCCTTTGCCGATGATCCGTTCTTTGATGATTTCTTCCGCCAGTTTGCCCAGCCCCGCCCAAGGGTGCAAAACTCGCTCGGATCTGGCGTGATCCTGTCCGACGATGGCATCGTGGTCTCGAACTATCACGTGGTCGGAGAGGCGTCCGATATCCGAGTGGTGACCAGTGACCGGCGCGAGTATCAGGCGGAGGTGATCCTCGCCGATCAGGCATCAGACTTGGCGATCCTGCAACTTAAGGACGCCGAAGGTCTGCCCTCCTTGGGCCTGCGCGACAGTGACGAGGTCGAGGTGGGCGAGCTGACACTGGCCATCGGCAACCCCTTTGGGGTCGGGCAGACCGTGTCCTCGGGCATTATCTCGGGCCTTGCGCGGACGGGCACCGGCGGCGGGCAGGGGTTTGGCTACTACATCCAGACCGACGCGCCGATCAATCCGGGCAACTCGGGTGGTGCGTTGATTGACGTGAATGGTGACCTCATTGGCATCAACACCCGGATCCTCAGCCGCTCTGGCGGGTCGAACGGCATTGGCTTTGCCATTCCCGCCAATCTGGTGCGTGAGTTCGTACGCCAAGCGCGTGAGGGTGAAGGCGAATTTCAGCGCCCCTGGGCGGGGATGACCGGCCAGCCTGTGGATTCCGATCTGGCCGAAGCGCTGGGTCTGGGCCAGGTGGATGGCATGCTGATCTCCGAGTTGCACCCACAAAGCCCCTTTGTCGAGGCGGGCTTTGAGGTCGGCGATGTGGTGCTGGAGGTCGACGGTGAGCCGGTAAATTCCCCCTCGGAGATGGCCTTTCGCCTGTCAGTGGCAGAGCTGGGAGGCACCAGTGCTGTGACGCGGGTGCATCAGGGCGAAACAGAAACCGTGGAGGTCGCCTTGATGGAGGCGCCCAACTCTCCGGCCGCCGATCCGATCACGCTGAACGAGCAAACCCCTATGCCGGGGCTGGTGGTGGGGCAGGTGAACCCGCAGGTGATCACGAAGATGCAGCTGCCGCTGTCGACCGAAGGGGTGGTGGTGATGGACCCCGGCCCCTATGCGGGTCGCGGCGGCGTGCGCGCGGGGGACTTGTTGCTGGCCATCAATGGCGAGGAGATCGCCGCGCCTGAGGATGTGGCGAACCTCTTGATGAATAGTGGCCGCTGGATGCGACTGGATCTGATGCGACAGGGCCAGCGCGTGTCGCTGCGGTTCCGGCTTTAAAGCGATGGCGGATCTGTTTGACAGCGGGGATGCGGGCGCTCAGAGCGAGCAGGGCGGGGCCAGCGATGCACCGCGCCCGCTCGCGGACCGGTTGCGGCCCCGCACGCTTGCCGAGGTGATCGGTCAGGAGCAGGTGCTGGGCGAAGAGGCTCCGCTGGGTGTGATGCTGTCCTCCGGCAGCCTGTCGTCGCTGATCTTCTGGGGGCCGCCGGGGGTGGGCAAGACCACCATCGCACGGCTGTTGGCGCAGGAAACCGACCTGCATTTTGTGCAGATCTCGGCCATTTTTACCGGCGTGCCGGATTTGAAGAAAGTGTTCGAGGCCGCCAAGATTCGCCGCCAGAACGGGCAGGGCACGCTGTTGTTTGTCGACGAGATCCACCGTTTCAACAAGGCGCAGCAGGACGGGTTCCTGCCGTATATGGAGGATGGCACCATCCTTCTGGTCGGGGCCACCACGGAAAACCCGAGTTTTGAGTTGAATGCCGCGGTTCTATCCCGTTCGCAGGTGCTGGTGCTGGAACGTCTGAGCCTTGCGGATCTGGAGCGGCTGACCCAGCGCACGGAGCAGGCGCTGGAGCGCCGCTTACCGCTTCTGCCTGAGGCGCGCGACGCGCTGCATCAGATGGCCGATGGCGACGGGCGGGCGCTCTTGAACCTGATCGAGCAGATCGCGGCCTGGAAGGTGGAGCAGCCCCTGGGGCGAGAGGCGCTGGCGACGCGGTTGATGCGGCGGGCGGCGAAATACGACAAATCCGGCGATGAGCATTATAACCTCATCTCGGCGCTGCATAAATCTGTGCGCGGCTCCGACCCGGACGCGGCGCTGTATTGGTTTGCGCGGATGCTGGAGGGCGGCGAAGATCCCAAGTATCTCGCCCGGCGTCTGACACGGATGGCGGTGGAGGATATCGCGCTGGCCGACCCGCAGGCGCAGGCGATCTGCCTGCAGGCCTGGGAGGCCTATGAGCGGCTTGGCTCTCCGGAAGGGGAGCTGGCGCTGGCGCAGGCGGTGATCTACCTCGCGCTCGCGCCCAAGACCAACGCCGGCTACATGGCCTACAAGGCGGCGCGACGTCTGGCCAAGGAGACCGGATCAGAGCCGCCGCCCAAACATATCCTCAATGCGCCGACCAAGCTGATGGAACAGCAGGGCTACGGCAAAGGCTATGACTATGACCACAACGCTGAGGATGGGTTCTCGGGGCAGAATTACTTTCCTGACGGGGTGAAGCGGCCTGTGCTGTATCAGCCGGTGGAACGCGGGTTTGAGCGCGAGCTGCGCAAGCGCACGGAGTTCTTTGCCAAGAAGCGCATCCAGCGGCAGGGAGAGTAATTCAGGTTTTGCGGACAAAACCTGAAGGCCTCCGGCGGGGATATTTCGCTAAGAAGCGGAAAGGCTCAGGGGGTAACCCGCACCCATGTGCCCATGCCTGCGGCGTGATGCGACAGCATATGGCAGTGAAATAGCCAGTCGCCCGGATTATGGGCCTGAAAAGCGATCTCGCGGGTTTCTCCGCGCAGCATCAGGAGCGTGTCGCGCAACGGGCCGAGCGTACCATCCGGCAGGACTTCGGCGAAATGCATGCCGTGCAGATGCATGGCGTGCGGGAATTGGGTGTCGTTCACCATGCGAATGCGGATGGTCTCGCCCAAGCGTGCCGTCACCAACGGTTCGATAGGGCGGCCTGCGGAGCCGTTGAAGGACCAGAATTGGCCGAGTTTGGCGAGATCTTCGCCCGAGAGGTCTTCGCCTTTGAAGCTGGCGCTTTGCAGCCACGCCATCGCGCCGCCTTCGGTGACCAGATCGACGCTGCGGGCAGATTTCAGGTCGATGGGGAAGTCGGGGTTCGGCGGTAGTGCATCGGGCGTGGCACGGCGCGTGCGGGTGCCTGCGGAGACCGGAAAGCGGGCCAACTCGTAGCCACCATCACGTTCGAACTGCACGAGAAAGGCTTCTTCTCCCGCCGCGGCGGTCACGTCGACAAATAGATCAATGCGCTGGGCGGGGGCGAGGACAAGTTGGTCTGACAGCGGCTCGGGTGTGGCCAGCGGCATGCCGTCATAGGCCATCACCCAGCCCTCAAGCCCCTGTAGCCCGAGGGTGAAGATACGCGCATTGGCGCTGTTGATCAGACGCAGACGCAGCCGGTCGCCGGATTTGACGGGGTGGTCCGCCACCATCTTGCCATTGCACAAGAGCACATTGCCCATCCGCCCCGCATGCGACAGGTCGTGCGGGGCGTTGAACCGCGCGTCCACTGCGGCATCGGACGCGACGCGCAGATCGTCGATCACGAGCGGCAGGTCCTGATCCACATCCGGGGTGTCCGGTTCCTCGACGATCAGCGCGCCTTGCAGGCCGCGTTCGACCTGTTCCACCGATTGCGCGTGGGAGTGATACCAGTAGCTCCCCGCATCAGGCAGGGCGAAGTCATAGATGAAGGTCTCATTCGGTTGGATCGGGTCTTGGGTGACGCCTGGCACCCCGTCCATGGCGTTCTCGATGCGGATGCCGTGCCAGTGCAGGCTAGTGGCTTGCGGCAGGCGGTTCTCCACCTCGGCGATCAGTCGCGCCCCCTGTTTTAGCCGCAGTGTCTCGCCGGGCATGGAACCGTTGACGCACCACAGATCGGTGGCCGGGTAGGTGGCGGGGGCGATCTGCTGTGTGGCGGGCGCAAGCGTCAGGCGGCGCGGGCTGGCAGCGCTTGCCACGCGGGGCAGGGCGGGGAGGGCCGAGAGGGCGGCAATCTGGGTGAGGACCTGGCGGCGGC
Source organism: Tritonibacter sp. SIMBA_163 (assembly GCF_046535935.1). Taxonomy (NCBI): domain Bacteria; kingdom Pseudomonadati; phylum Pseudomonadota; class Alphaproteobacteria; order Rhodobacterales; family Paracoccaceae; genus Tritonibacter; species Tritonibacter sp. SIMBA_163. The sequence goes on along the minus strand of NZ_JAWJBP010000018.1, from coordinate 26,803 downwards.
TAAGGGGCATGGCGTTTGTCTTTCGTTGCTGTTGCCCGACCCTAGCCGGGGGACTTGGTCGCACAAGTCTTCCACCCACTGGAAGCTTGCGCGATTGTGATCGACTACTTCGCGATCTAGCGCGGCCCGTCCCGCGCGCTGCCCTGCACCCGGTGCAGAGCGGCCATGGGGCAGCAAAACTTGACATCCCGCGCGCTCCGCGCGAAGGGAGCGTGCATGTTGTTGAACGTAATGTATGTGGCGCTTGGAGGCGCGATCGGCGCGACCTGCCGCTATCTGGCAGGATTGGGCGTCATGCGCCTGATGGGGCCGACCCCGTTTCCGCTGGGCGTGCTGGGGGTGAACATCCTCGGCTCCGGCCTGATGGGCGTCTTCGTGGTGCTGGCGGCACACAAGGGGCTGACACCGATGGCGCCTTTCGTGATGACTGGCGTGCTGGGCGGGTTCACCACATTCTCGGCCTTCTCACTGGAGGCCGTCACCTTGATCGAGCGTGGGGCCATCGGGCATGCCGCGCTTTATATTGGCCTCTCCGTAGGCCTGTCCATTGCAGCCCTTGCCCTTGGCATGATGGCGGCCAGAGGAGTGCTGACATGAGCGGCGTGCAGATGATCACCGTCACCGAAGACGACGGCGGCCAGCGGATCGACCGCTGGCTGCGGCGTCTTTTTCCACATGTGAACCAGGGCCGCATCGAGAAGATGTGCCGCAAGGGCGAGCTCCGCGTCGACGGAGGCCGGGTCAAGGCCTCCTCGCGCGTGGAGACCGGGCAGGTGGTGCGTATCCCGCCGCTGGCCGACAGCGACATGAAACCGGCGGAACCGCGCGCGGTGCAGGTCTCCGAAGCAGATGCCAAGATGATCCGCAGCTGCGTTGTCTACAAGGACGACGATGTGCTGGTGATCAACAAGCCAGCGGGGCTGGCGGTGCAGGGCGGCTCCGGCACCACCAAACACGTTGACGGCCTGTCGGAAGCGCTGCGCTTTGATGCCGAGGAAAAGCCGCGGCTGGTGCACCGGCTGGACAAGGATACCTCCGGCCTGCTGGCGCTGGCGCGCAATCGCAAGGCGGCGCAGGGCCTGACAGCGGCCTTCCGGCACAAGAACACCCGCAAGATCTACTGGGCGCTGGTCGCAGGTGTTCCGACGCCATACCTCGGTGAGATCAAGACCGGGCTGGTCAAAGCCCCCGGTCATGGCAAATCCGGCGAGGGTGAGAAGATGATCCCGGTCGAGACGCGCGACATCGATTCGACGCCTGGCGCCAAGCGGGCGCATACCTTCTATGCCACGCTCTACCGTGTGGCGAGCCGCGCCAGCTGGATCGCGATGGAGCCGGTCACCGGACGCACCCACCAGCTGCGGGCGCATATGGCGGGCATGGGGCATCCGATCATTGGGGATGGCAAATACGGTGGTTCCGGTCAGGAAAACCTTGGCGATGGTTGGGGCGCGCAGATCGGCGGGCTGATCTCGAAGAAACTGCACCTGCACGCACGCCGCTTGCAGTTCGCACACCCGGTGACGGGCAAAGTAGTGACGGTGACCGCCGCGCTGCCGGATCATATGAAAGAGAGCTGGGACACCTTTGGCTGGACCGAGGACCTGGCCGCCGATGATCCCTTTGAGGCGTTGTTTTGAGCGGAGCCACCACCGGGCCCTTGCGGCTGATCCTGTTTGATGTGGATGGCACCCTGGTGGACAGCCAGGGCACCATCGTCGCCTGCATGACGGAGGCCTTTGTGGCCGAGGGGCTGGAGCCACCGCAGCGCGCGGCGATCCTGTCCATCGTGGGCCTGTCGCTGCCGCAGGCGCTGGCACAGCTGGCGGCCACGCAGACCGTCCCGGTTCAAGAGTCCTTGGTCGCCGGGTACAAACGCGCCTATCAGGCGGCGCGGCTGCGCGAGGGGGCGGCGCATTCGCCGCTTTATCCCGGGGCGCGGGCCGCATTGGACGCGCTGCATGCGGTGCCGGAGTATCTGCTGGGGGTGGCCACCGGTAAATCCCAGCGCGGGCTGGATGCGCTGATCGAAGGGCATGATCTGACGATGTTCGTGACCCGCCAGGTGGCCGATCATCACCCGTCAAAGCCGCATCCCTCAATGATCCTGACCGCAATGTCAGAGACCGGGATTCCACCGGCGGATACGGTGATGATTGGCGACACCACATTTGACATGGAAATGGGCCGCGCCGCCGGGGTGACGACCATTGGCGTCGACTGGGGCTACCATGCGGCCGCGCATCTGCGCGCCGATCACATGCTGTCGGATTTCGGCGCGCTGCCGGATCTGCTGCGCCGGATCTGGCCGGACTGACGCTGTTGCGACAGCGCCCGAGACGAAGAAGGACTGACCTAGATGAGTGAATGGAAACAGAAGCGATTCTGGAAAGAGGTGAGCGTCGAGGACGACGGCGCAGGCTTTGCCGTGGCGCTGGACGGGCGACGCGTGAAAACACCGGCAAAAACCGCGCTGGTGGTGCCGACGCGGGCGTTGGCTGAGGCGATTGCTGCCGAGTGGGACGCGCAGGACGAACAGATCGACCCGCTGTCGATGCCATACACGCGGTCGGCCAATGCGGCGATCGACAAGGTGGCGGTACAGTTCGCCGAGGTCGCCGATATGCTGGCGGAATACGGCGACAGCGATCTGTTGTGTTACCGCGCCGAAAGCCCCGAGGGGCTGGTTGCCCGCCAGAGCGAATCCTGGGATGCGGCACTGGACTGGGCCGAGGCTGCGCTGGGCGCACGTCTGTTGCCGCGTGCCGGCATCCTGCATGCGCCACAAGACGGGGCTGCGTTGGAGGTCCTGCGCGGGCGGGTGCATCAAATGACGCCGTTCCAGCTGGCGGCGTTTCATGATCTGGTCGGGCTGACCGGCTCGCTGGTGCTGGGGTTTGCCACGGCCGAAGCCTGGCGACCACTGGATGAGATCTGGGAGATCTCCCGCATCGACGAGCGCTGGCAGGAAGAGCTGTGGGGCGAAGACGAAGAAGCCCAGGCGATGGAAGCGCAGAAGAAACAGGCGTTTGAACATGCGGCGGCCTTCTACGGGCGGGTCTGATTCCGCGCCACGTCTCTTGCGTCAGCCGGACCAATCGTCGGACCGACTGCTGGTGTGAGTGGCGCCTGCGCCTCATGCGAATATCGGCCAGGGTGAGTCGGGAAACCGGCCAACCCCTGCGCAATAATACTGCGGCGTCCAAGGCGGGCGCCGCATGTTATTTTTGCGACATGCAGAATCGCAAAGCCGATGCCACAAAAATACCAAACCCACGTCGATCTAGGTGAACTGCCCATTGAATTTGGTGATCCTGCACTTGACGTACGTTGATGAATCCGCCCAAACTCGACCTCGAAAACGGGGTGAAGCCCGTTTCAAACAGCCCGCACCGTGACGGGGTGGGTGATAAAGAACCACCAACTCAGGTGGATATTCAGGAAGAGGTAACTATGAACAATTCCGTATTCTTTGGCGCGCTAACCGTGGCCGGTCTTGCAGCTGGTGCTGCAGCTGCTGGCACGCTGGATGACGTCAAAGCACGCGATCAGCTGAACTGTGGGGTTTCAACCGGTCTGGTCGGCTTCTCCGCTCCGAACGCCAACGGCGAGTGGGAAGGCTTTGACATCGCAGTCTGCCGCGCCGTCGCAGCAGCCGTTCTCGGAGATCCGAACAAGGTCGAGTACGTGCCGACCACTGGTAAAACCCGCTTTACCGCGCTGGCCTCCGGCGAGATCGACATGCTGGCCCGCAACACCACCTGGACGTTCTCTCGTGACGTCGACCTGAAGTTCGAATTTGCCGGCGTGAACTACTACGACGGCCAGGGCTTCATGATTCCGAAGGAACTGGGTGTGTCCTCCGCCAAGGAGCTCGACTTTGCCACGGTCTGCATCCAGACCGGCACCACGACCGAGCTGAACCTCGCGGACTTTTTCCGTGCCAACAACATCACCTATGAACCCGTTCCGATCGAGACCAACGCAGAAGCGCGTCAGCAGTACCTCGCGAACGCCTGTGACGTTTACACCACGGACGCGTCCGGCCTGGCCGCAACACGTGCCACGTTCGACGATCCGGGCAACCACGTGATTCTGCCGGAGATCATCTCCAAAGAGCCGCTTGGTCCGCTTGTCCGTCATGGTGACAACGAGTGGGGCGACGTCGTGCGCTGGACCCTGAACGCGCTGGTTGGCGCCGAAGAGCTGGGCATCACCTCCGCCAACCTGGCTGAAAAAGCTGCTGGCACCGAAAACCCGGAAATCAACCGTCTGCTTGGTACCGAAGGCAACCTGGGCGAGATGCTCGGCCTAGACGCCGACTGGGCGCAGAACGCTCTGTCCGCTGGTGGCAACTACGGTGAGATCTTCGCCAAGAACATCGGTGAGGACACGCCGGTCGGTCTGGCGCGTGGTCTGAACGCTCAGTGGACCGATGGCGGCCTGCTCTACGCACCGCCGTTCCGCTAAGTTACGCAACCGGAAAGGGCGCGGGGAGATCCTCGCGCCCTTCTTCCCAGTAAAATAACGAAATCTGCGACCAGTCACAGAGCGAGGGAAAACCTTGCCGGGAGGATTGGAACTGCAGGCCTCGGGGATCCCTACATATGTCGACTTTGTCTGACCCGCCGAAACAGAGTTTTCGGTTGTCGATGCTGATTTACGATACCCGCTATCGTTCGGCGACCATTCAAGTGGTTGCGATGATCGGGTTTCTCATCCTCGTTGGATGGGTGATCAGCAATACCGTTCAAAACCTTACAGATCTGGGCAAAGAGCCTAGCTTCAGTTTCCTGTCAGAGCCCGCCGGCTATGACATCAACCAGCGTCTTCTGGACTATGACAACCAGGACAGCCACATGCGGGCCGCCCTGATCGGTCTGCTGAACACGCTGCTCGTTGCCTTTCTCGGCTGTATCACCGCGACCGTTCTTGGTGTGATCATTGGCGTGCTGCGCCTGTCCTCGAACTGGCTCGTCGCACGGCTGATGACTGTCTATGTGGAGATGTTCCGCAACGTGCCGGTCCTGCTCTGGATTGTCTTCATCATGGCGATCATGATCGAGACCCTGCCGGCCCCAAGCGCGTTCAGGGGAGACAACTCTGATGCGGCCATGCATGTTATGGACAGCGTGGCGCTGACCAATCGCGGCGTCTATGTGCCCGAACCGCTGTTCCACAACTCGCTGGGCAATGTCTCGGTGTTTGGTGATGCCGCCGTTCGTTTCGATATCTCGCTTGATCTCATCGCGTTTCTGATCGTGTTGGGTGGCAGCCTCTTTGTGTCCACGAAGATCCGTCAATGGGCCGATGCAAAGCAGGAGTCCACCGGGTTGCGTCCAACCATATGGCACATCCGTGCCGCGGTTGTTCTGCTGCCCTCTGTGCTGCTGCTGTTGGTCTTGGGTTTCCATCTTGGCTATCCGGAGCTGAAGGGCTTCAACTTCCAAGGCGGCACCCATATGCGCAACTCGCTGATTGCGCTGTGGCTGGCCTTGTCGCTCTACACGGCAGCCTTCATTGCCGAGATCGTGCGCTCTGGTATCCTTGCGATCTCCCAGGGGCAAACAGAGGCGGCTGCGGCCCTTGGCCTACGTCCCAAGCGGATCATGAACCTCGTGATCCTGCCGCAGGCGCTGCGGGTCATCATTCCGCCGCTGATCTCCAACTATCTGAACCTGACCAAGAACTCCTCGCTGGCGATTGCCGTTGGCTACATGGATCTGACCGGTACATTGATGGGGATCACCATGAACCAGACCGGACGGGAGTTGGAAACCGTCATGCTTGGTATGCTCGTCTATCTGACGATCAGCCTGCTGATTTCCAGCTTCATGAACTGGTACAACAATCGCGTTAAACTGGTGGAGCGGTAATATGAGTGACATTTCTTTCGTACGCACTGAGATGCTGCCGCAGAAGGATCCGCCAGCCAGTGCTGTCGGTGTGGTGGGCTGGATGCGCGCCAATCTGTTCTCCGGTTGGTTCAATTCGATCCTGACACTGGTTGCGTTGTACTTCGTGATCCAGCTCTTGATGGGGCTGTTTCATTGGGCTTGGGTGCCGACATGGTCGGCGGCCTCGCTGCCCGAATGCCGCGATATCTTTGAGCAGCTGGGACGGACCGGGCACAATGCCGGGGCGTGCTGGGGCGTGATCGCCGAGCGCTGGCCGCAATTGCTGTTCGGCTTCTATCCAAACGGAACGGAAGAGGGGACAGTGGATCAACGCTGGCGTCCGATTCTGGCCTTTGCGTTGCTGGCCGTGGCGCTGGCCCCGATCCTCTACTCGGACCGGGTGCCGGGCAAGCTGATCTATTTCTCGGGCGCTTATCCCTTCATCATGCCATGGCTGCTGTGGGGCGGCACGATCTGGACGCCAGTTGCGGTTGCTCTGGGGTTCGTGGTGGGCTTTGTGGTCTACAAGTGGCTCCTCAAGAGCACTTCGGAGTTGATCGCGCTGATCGTCGGTGTCGTATCGGCGGTGCTTTGGTGGATGTTTGCTGCGTCATTGCTGTCTTCGGGGCTTGCGTCGATCATGCCGCTTGCGTTGGAACCGGTGCAATCGCGTGCCTTTGGCGGCTTCATGCTGTCGATTACCATCGGGGTGGTGGCCATTGGCCTGTCGCTGCCGATCGGGATCGTTTTGGCACTGGGCCGGCAATCGGATCTGCTGATCGTTAAGACGCTTTGCGTGTGCTTCATCGAGTTCATCCGCGGCGTGCCGCTGATCACGCTTCTTTTTGTGGCCTCGACGCTGTTGAACATCTTCATGCCGCCGGGCACCAACTTCGACATCATCATGCGCGTGTTCATCATGGTGACGCTGTTTGCCTCCGCCTATATGGCCGAGGTGATCCGGGGTGGTCTCGCCGCTCTGCCGACGGGTCAGTATGAGGGCGCCGACAGTCTCGGTCTCAACTACTGGCAGGCACAGCGTTTGATCATCATGCCGCAGGCACTGAAGATCTCGATCCCGGGCATCGTTTCTACCTTCATCGGCGTGTTCAAGGACACCACCCTCGTGTCGGTCATCGGTCTCTTCGACCCGCTGAACCTCACCAACGCCATTCGTGCTGACGCCGATTGGAACGGCCTCGTGTGGGAGCTTTACGGCTTTATCGCGTTCCTGTTCTTCGTCTTCTGCTTCGGCATGTCCCGTTATTCCATGTATCTGGAGCGCAAACTCCAGACTGGCCACCGATAAGGAGTTCAACAGATGTCTGAACTTGCTCTCGACCGTCAAATCGATCGCTCCAAGATGAAAGTCTCGGATGAGGTCGCAATCCAGATCTCCGATATGAACAAGTGGTACGGGTCTTTCCATGTGCTGCGCGATATCAACCTGACGGTAAATCAGGGTGAACGTATCGTCATTGCCGGGCCTTCGGGCTCCGGCAAGTCCACCCTGATCCGCTGCCTGAACGCTCTTGAGGAGCACCAGGCGGGGAATATTCTGGTGGATGGGACGGAACTGTCGAATGACCTCAAGAATATCGACAAGATCCGCTCCGAGGTTGGCATGGTGTTTCAGCACTTCAACCTGTTTCCGCATCTGACGATCCTGGAAAACTGCACGCTGGCGCCGATCTGGGTGCGCAAAACGCCCAAGAAAGAAGCCGAGGAGCGCGCGATGCATTTCCTCGAGAAGGTGAAGATCCCAGAGCAGGCCGACAAATACCCCGGCCAGCTTTCGGGCGGACAGCAGCAGCGTGTGGCGATCGCGCGCAGCCTGTGCATGATGCCGCGCATCATGCTGTTCGATGAGCCGACCTCGGCGCTGGATCCGGAGATGATCAAAGAGGTGCTCGACACCATGATCGAGCTGGCCGAAGAAGGAATGACCATGCTCTGCGTGACCCATGAGATGGGCTTTGCCCGTCAGGTGGCGAACCGTGTGATCTTTATGGATGCCGGGCAGATCGTGGAACAGAACGAGCCGGAAGAGTTCTTCAACAACCCGCAGAGCGAACGTACCAAGTTGTTCCTCAGTCAGATCCTCGGTCACTGAGGACCTGCATTTGCTGCTGAATTGAGAAAAGGCCGGGCATTGCCCGGCCTTTTCACTTGTCTGGTGATGGCAAGGGGGCGCTGCCCCCTTGTCGGCCCCTGCGGGTCCGATCCCCCGAGATATTTTTGAAAAGCTGAAAGATAGGCCGAGCGCGCGCACATGAGTGGCACGGAAACGCACAATGGCGCGGAAGCGGGCAGCGCCACATGGATGCCACCCGCCTGCCGCCCTTGAGCCCGTTAGCAGCGTCGATGCATTACAATCTCTGGGTGGCCGAAGAAGTCGTTGAGCCGTTCCTCTTCCGCCTCGAAACCATACGCCGTGTAAAAACCGCGGGCGGCGTGATTTGCGGAAAAAACGCACAAGCTTAGCTCTGCACGGGATTGTGCAGCGTGGTTCAGCAGGGCACGGCCAAGGCCCTTGCCTTGGTGCGCTGGCAGCACAAAGAGCCCGCCGACCTCCGTGCCGAGCAGGGCGATGAAGCCGACCGCAGTGCCGTTGGCTTCGATCATCCATGTTTCTGCAAGGTCGAGGAATTGGTCGCGGATCATGGCTTCTGCCTGATCCGTGTGTTCGGTGCTCAGAAACGGGTGAGCGATTGCGCTTGCGCTGCGCCAGATGTGGAGGACTGTCGGTTTGTCCGACGATGTGTAGGGTCTGATCATTGTCAGGGATATCCCGTCGTAGGCCGCGCTGAGGCGGCGAATGAATTGAGTGTGAGACGCGCACATCAACAGGAGCGGCCTAAGTAGCGACCGCTCGTGTGTGTTTAAAAGTGCGTCAGCGGCGCCGCAGCGCCCACATCAACGGGACATCAAATCTCCTGTTTCGATGTGCCTTAGATTACGCGCGGGCAAGGGGTGCCGCAATCACTATTCGCCCAGAAGTTCGCGGGGCACCACGAAATCGAGCACCCTACCGGATGCGGTTTGCAGCTGATCCCAGGAGGTGATCTCGAACTGCACCATCAGTGTGGCGCCGGTCGGATAGTCCTCAAAGCGGGAATGAGCGGGCGGGTGTTTCACGATGTCATGGGCGAACTGCATCAGGCCGGGATTGTGACCGAGGAGAAGTACATTCGATTTCGAAGCCTCGCGCAGGACGTCGAAAATGATCTGGGCGCTGGCGTGGTAGAGACGCTCGGTGAAGGTCGCAGGGGCGGGGAGCTCCATCAGCTCGTAGGTTTCACGGGTGCGCTGTGCAGAAGATGACAGGACCTGTTGCGGCTGCACGCTCTGTTGGTGCAACCAATTGCCCAGGGCGCCGGCAGAGCGACGGCCACGTTTGTTGAGAGGTCGTGCATGGTCGCTTGGTGCGTCGGTGTTCCACGCGGATTTGGCATGGCGGGTCAGAAACAAGGTGCAGGTCATGGGCGATGAAAATATCTCATGTGGTGGGTATTTTGCGCTGTTGGGCGCCCGGCACCGGCACTGAGCGGGCAGGCCCGGCGCGCAATGCAGCCCGATGCCATGCACTCCGCTCCCTGCGGCGTATCAAGGTGGTCGTGACAGGCTGCCAGCTTGTAGGGGGCGGCGTCAACCAGTGCGTGTGTCGGGCATGTAGAAAGGCAAGGGCGGGCGACACAGGTTTCACAGGGCGAGCGCGCGTATCGGGGCGTCGGGAGGGCAAATATCTCGTCAAAGTGAAGCGCTCCTCGATAGGAAATCAGCATGCCGACCTCATCATGCACCAGCATTTGCGACGGGGATGTGAAGGCACGACCAGAGGCCAGCGCCCAGGCAACGAACGGCGCGTAAGGCGGCTCACCGAAGGGAAAATATACATTGATTGCCTGCAGCTGCTCTGCCAGGGCGGTCAGCACGCGGGTGGAATAGCGATCAATGGGGTCGGGGGACGTGTCGGTGCCTTCGGGCGCAGCGCAAAACTTGTCCCAAAATGTGCTGGCTGTACCGATCAGAAGCAGCGTTCCATTGGCAACTTCGGGCGCTGGCACACGCTCTGGGTGAATGCCGCCGTAGATCATCAGGCCATGCCGGCGAAGCACAGCCAGGATGCGGTGGTAGCGATCTGTCGCGGCGGAATGTTCTGGTGGCGGGACATCAGTCATACCCCCAGCAGACGCGGAATTGGCCGCCCCTGGCAAGCGCGCAAACGACAGTCGGCCTGTCGTCTTTAACACTGGCAATTTTAGTTGCGGATCATGGATCCGGCGCCATGGTCGGTGAACAGTTCCAGCAGAACCGCGTTTGGCACCCGGCCATCGACGATGGTGCAAGCCCGCACGCCACCGCGTACCGCGGCCAGCGCGGTTTCGGTCTTGGGGATCATGCCACCGGCGATCACGCCCTCGGCGGTCATGGCATCCACATCCGCGGCCGTGAGCTCTGTGACAACAACGCCATCCGAGTTCTTGACCCCGGCGACATCCGTCAGCAGCAACAGCCGGTCCGCCCGCAGCGCGGCGGCAACGGCCCCGGCGGCGGTATCGCCGTTGATGTTGAACGTACCGCCCTCGGCGCCGGAACCGATCGGGGCGATGACCGGGATGAACTCTTTCTCGAACAGGTTCTTCAGCATGTCGGCGTTCACCTCCGACGGGGTGCCGACGAAGCCAAGCGCGGGGTCGGTCGGCTCGCAGGTGATGAGATTGGCATCCTTGCCCGACAGGCCGATACCCTTGCCGCCCTGCGCATTGATCGCCTGCACAATGCGCTTGTTGACCATGCCGGACAGGACCATTTCGACCACTTCCATGGTGGCGGCATCGGTCACTCGCTTGCCGTTGACGAATTCGGAGCGGATCTTCAGCTTGTCCAGCATTGCGTTGATCATGGGGCCGCCGCCATGCACGACAACCGGGTTTACCCCGACCTGACGCAGCAGGACCACATCGCGGGCGAAACTCTCCATGCCCTCGTCGCTGCCCATGGCGTGACCGCCGAGTTTGATCACCACGATGGCGTCGTCATAGCGCTGCAGATAGGGCAGGGCGCTCGAGAGGGTTTCGGCAGTGGCAATCCAGTCGCGGTTCATGTCTTGGGTCTTCATCGCTGTCAGGTCCTGATGCCCCGGACCGTGCCGGGGTGGGGTGTTACAAGGGTGTTACGCATTTCCGCAGCATCTGCCAAGGATGATCTGGCACGGGATGGTCTACGCGGCATTGCCGTCACGGGTGCGGGTGCTAGTGTCGCGGGCATTGAGTCACCCGCGAAAGGATCCGCGTCATGCGTCGCAAAACCCTGCTTTTGACCGGCGCAAGCCGCGGTATCGGCCATGCCACCGTGCGCCGGTTCAACGCCGAGGGCTGGCGGGTCATCACCTGTTCGCGCCAGCCGTTTCCAAAGGAATGTCCCTGGGGCGGCGGGGAGGAAAACCATGTGCAGCTGGATCTGTCGGACCCTTCGGATACCATCAACGCCGTTGGGGTGATCCAGGAACGGCTTGAGGGCGGCAAGCTTGATGCGCTGGTGAACAATGCCGGCGTCTCACCCAAGGGGCCCGAGGGGGAGCGGCTGAGCACGCTCAACACCGATCTGATGGATTGGGCCAAGGTGTTTCACGTCAACTTCTTTGCCTCGGTCGTGCTGGCGCGCGGCCTGAAGGAGGAGCTGGCAGCGGCGAAGGGATCGGTGGTCAACGTGACCTCGATTGCTGGCAGTCGAGTGCATCCGTTTGCGGGTGCGGCCTACGCCACCTCAAAGGCGGCGCTCGCGGCGCTGACGCGGGAGATGGCGCATGACTTCGGTCCGCTTGGGGTGCGGGTGAACGCGATCGCGCCGGGCGAGGTCGAGACCTCCATCCTCAGCCCCGGCACCGACAAGATCGTTGAGCAGTTGCCGATGCGCCGTCTGGGGCAGCCGTCGGAGGTGGCGGATGCGATCTATTTCCTCTGTTCGGAACACAGCAGCTATATCTCCGGCACCGAGATCGAAGTGAACGGTGCGCAGCACGTCTGACGCGGCCTTTATTGGCGGGCCGCTGAAGGTCCACCGTGTGGGAGATCCCTCCGCAGCGGTGAGACTGCGGAGGGCAAACCGTCAGCTGACGGCGCGTTTCAGACGTGGCAGGTTCGACAGCAACAGCACATCCAGTGTCAGGACCGCCAGAAGCGTGAGGCCCACCAGCGGAAAGGCGAGGGATGTGAGCAGACCGATCAGGACTGCCCCTTTCCAGAACGGCAGATCCTGCGGTACCGGCGGCGCTGCAAGGCGACCGGCGCGCGTGGGGCGGCGTTTTAGCCACATGACCACGCCTGAGACACAAACAAAGATCACTGACAGGCAGAACACGGTGTTCAGCACAATATTCCACAGGCCCATGTCGCCTTCGTGGAAGGCGATGCCCACGGCCATGGACTTGCCCGCCAGCGAATAGTCGGAGAATTGGACATCGGCTAGGATCTTGCCGGTGAACTGGTCGACATGCACGGTACGGTCACAGGTCGGGCAGGCGCTGTCGTTGCTCATGCTGTCCTGGTTGAGAGTGAAAACACCGGCGTCATCGCGCGGGAACACGATGCGGAAACGGCCCTGATAGCCAAGCGCGCGGCCAAGCGCGTAGATGCTGTCTGCCGTGGCCACGGTGCCTTCGGGCAGGCCTGTGATCCCTGCGTCTGATCCGGATTCGGGCATCGGAGTTTGCTCCAGCGCCCAAGGCACGTCCTTCATGGCGCCATGGTTCATGTGACCGGCATGGGTGTTGTCCGACAGGGGCACCGCGTCCCATTTCTGGGCGGGAAAGGTCGACCAGGCCTGCACGAACCGCTCGCCCCAAATGCCCGCCCAAGACAGACCAGAGACAAGAAACACCACCAATATCAGCGAGATATAGACGCCGATCACCGCATGCAGGCTCTTCCACAGGGCGCGGCCCTTCGCGGCAAGCCGGGGAACAAAGGCAGAGGTCCAGTCCCCACGCGGCCACCAAAGGTAGAGGCCAGTCAGCACCAGCACGATGGCCAGACCGGCCGCAATTTCGATCAGCCGGTCACCTGTGTCGCCGATCAGCAGGGTGCCATGGATGTCGGATAGGAAATCATACCACCCGGCGCGGCGATCCCAGCTTTCCACGACCTCGGCCGTGTAGGGATCGACGGCGACCATGCGGTTGCCGCCTTCCACGGCGACCCGCACAACGGCGGCGCGGTCGTCGGCCTTCGGGCCGATCCACTCAATCAGTGTGGCGCCGGGAATGGCATCCACTGCAGCTTGGGTTTGCAGCTCGATGGGCTGCACGGTCTCGCCGACAGGCACGGCGACATACTCGCCGTCACGCCCGTCAAAGACCGAGATATACATCATGCCGAGGCCGGTGAGCGCCAGCATGATGAGGAAGGGGATCACGTAGAGGCCAGCGTAGAAGTGCCAGCGCCATGCGGCGAAATAAAATTTTTGCGACAGGTTCGGGGCGGCAGGACGGCTGTCCATGCCTGCGGTTTGGCTCAGTGCCATTGAGAGAGATCTCCATACCAAAAAGGGGCCGGGCCCTGGGGCGCGGTGCAGTCAAGATGACGATGTTTTGGAATCAGGAGAGGGCGGGCGGACCGCGAGCATCATAGCGCCAGTGAAACCCGGCGGGGTGATGAGTGAAAGGGGCGCGGAACCACAGGTCCCGCTCCGGCCCCATCAGGGGCAATGGCAACTCGACCGCCTGATGCGCCGCCAGCGGCGGGTGTGAGGCGAAGGGGCAATGTCGATTGCCGTGGTCGTCCTCTTCATGCGCTGGCGTATAATCATCAAGTTCGACCCACATCTCCTGTGGGCCGTCCCCGGTACAGAGCACAAGCAGCATCTTGCCGTCCTGCGCCGACATCGGCATCCAGCCCGCCGGAACCAGTCCGGCGATCAGGATGGCCAGCAGGCCCAAGTATGGCACAAGGCGGCGCAGAGGCTTAGTCCAGATGCGCGATGATGGATCGCAGGGTGGCGATGCCATCGCCCTTTTCCGAGGAGGTCAGCACGATCTCGGGATAGGCTGCGGGATGTTTGGACAGCGCCTCGCGCACCTGATCGAGGATCTTGGCGCGGTCCTTGTCCTTGACCTTGTCGGCCTTGGTCATCACCACCTGGAACGTCACGGCAGAGGTGTCCAGCAGCTTCATGATCTCTTCATCGACCTTCTTCACGCCATGGCGGGTGTCGATCAGCACAAAGGCGCGGCGCAGGGTTTGGCGGCCGGAAAGATACTGTTTCAGAAGGCGCTGCCATTTCTCCACCACCGCCAGCGGCGCATTGGCATAGCCATAGCCGGGCAGGTCAACGAGGTAGAGCTCGGGCCCTTGGGTGAAGTAGTTGATTTCCTGCGTGCGTCCCGGTGTGTTCGAGGCACGGGCCAGGCCCTTGGTGCCGGTCAGCGCGTTGATCAGCGAGGATTTCCCGACATTGGAACGCCCGGCAAAGCAGACCTCCATCCGGTCTGCAGGCGGCAGGCCGGACATGGCGACCACGCCTTTTACGAACTCCGATTGCCCGGCAAAGAGCTTGCGCCCTGTTTCATGGGCAATGGCTTCGGGCTCTTCAGCGAGGGGGAAGGGCAATTGCATCAAAGAACCTCTATGGTGTCGGCGAGAGCGATTTCGCCATCGCACAGGACCTTGGCACGGATGCCAAAATCGGTGTGACCCCAATGTTCGCGCAGGGCCTTGAGCGTATTGGCATCGCGCGCGCCGGTGTCGGGGTTTGTTTCCGTGGCGCGGCAGCGGGTGATCCGGTCGACCACCTGAAGGCGCACCGTGCCGATTTGCAGCGTCTTGCCGATCCAGTCGAATTCGGCAAACGGCTCGGTGCCATCAATCCAGAGATTCCCGCGAAAGCGACGCGGGTCCAGCTCTTGCCCCAGAGCGTCGCCAAGGGCGCGCAGGGAGGCGAGAGACAGAATGGAGAGTGCGGGGAAGCTTGCATCGGCCATGCCGCCCTCCGGGGCGGAAATCAGGCTGTGCGGCTGCGGACGCTCCGCCGGGTAGATCGGTTGGAGCCATTCCACAAGCTGGTCGCTGTCGCTGGCGGGGTTCAGGGTGATCTCACCCTGTTTGGGGTGGCGCAGGGTAATCCGGGTGCCCTCGGCATCGGTGCGGGTTTCGGCGGTCACGGCCATCAGTTCCGGACCGAAACAGCCCCGCGCAAAGTTGCGACAGGGCTGCCATGCGCCGGTATCTTCTGCCTTGCCCGTCAACACGGCCCAGGCCCTGTCCAAAGGCATGGGTCCGCCTGTTTCCAAACGGACCCCTGTGAGTGGTTCGGCCCCGATCCCCTTGATCGGGTGCCGCCACATTTGTTTGACAGTTGCTGTCATTCTTTCTCTGCCTTGGGCTTCTTCTTGAAGCTGGACTTGATGTTGCCAAAGACATCCGGCGAATACCCGTGCTTGCGCATGATCAGATACTGCTGGGTGAAGGTAATCACGTTGTTGGTGATCCAGTAGACCACGAGGCCCGACGCAAAACCACCCAGCATGAACATGAAGACCCAAGGCATCCAGGCAAAGATCATCGCCTGCGTTTCATCCGTGGGTGCCGGGTTCAGCTTTTGCTGCAGCCACATGGAGACACCGAGCAGGATCGGAAGGACGCCGATGAACACCAGCGCAAGGATCGAATCCACAGGCGGTGCCCCCCAGGGCAACAGGCCGAAGAGGTTGTAGAGCGACGTCGGATCGGGCGCAGAGAGGTCGCGGAAAACACCAAAGAAGGCCGAGTGGCGCAGCTCCAGCGTCACGAAGATCACCTTGTAGAGGGAGAAGAAGATCGGGATCTGGATCAGGATCGGCAGACAGCCTGCCGCCGGATTGACCTTCTCGCGCTTGTAAAGCTCCATCATCTCCTTCTGGACCTTCTGGCGGTCGTCACCCGCGCGTTCGCGCAGCTTTTCCATCTCCGGCTGCAGTTCCTTCATCCGCGCCATGGAGGCGTAGGATTTATAGGCCAGCGGGAAAACAAGGATCTTCAGGAGGAAGGTGAGCGCGATGATTGCGACGCCCATGTTGCCGATGGCAGCGTTGAGCCAGTGCAGCACCGCAAAGATCGGCTTGGTGAAGAAGAAGAACCAGCCCCAGTCGATGGAGTCGAGAAAGCCGTCGATACCGCCGCGCTCATACTCGCGGATGGTGGCCCATTCCTTGGCGCCTGCAAACAGCTGCGTGCTGGCAGCGGTGCTCTCGCCCGCGGCGAGCGTGACCGTCGGCAGCACCACATCGGTCTGATAGATGTCGCGGCGCTCGTCATATTTGGCAATGGAGCGGAAGGCGTCGCCGGGGCCAGGGATCAAGGTAGACATCCAGTAGTGACCGGTGAAGCCAATCCAGCCATTTTCGGTGACGGGCGTGACCTGAGCCCGCGAGCCGTCGCGCGGATCCGGGTCAAAGTCGGCCATGTCGTCATAGTCGATCTCGGCGAGTTCACCATCGGCCATGGCGACCACACCTTCATGCAGAATGAAGAAGTTTTCGAGGTTCGCCGGCAGGCCATGACGGGCAAGGGTGCCGTAGGGGGCCAGTGCGACAGAGCCGCCGGTCTGGTTGGTGACCGACTGGGTGATCGAGAACATGTAATCCGCGTCGATGGCGATTTCGCGGGTGAAGGTCAGCCCGTTGCCGTTGTCCCAGGTGAGGGTCACCGGGGTCTCCGGGGTCAGGGTCGCGCCGTCCTCTGCCTGCCACTCGGTATTTGCGGTGGGCACGTCTTCGATGCCGAGACCGGTGCCGGGGGCCCAGCCATAGAGCGCGTAGTAGGCATTGGCGTCGCCTGCGGGCGACAGCAGTGTCACGATGGGCGAATCATCGTCCAGCGTCTCGCGGTAGTCTTTCAGCTTGAGGTCATCGATGCGTCCGCCCGTGAGCGAGATGGAGCCTTCGACACGGGGGGTGTTGATCTCCACGCGCGGTGTGTCCGCAACGGTCTGCGTTTCGGTGGCGGCCGCGTCGACCTCACCGGTTGCCGCACCTGCTGCGGGCGCGGCCGCAGGGGCCGATGTCCCGTCTGGGGCCGCGATGGTCTCTGCCACCTGGGCCTCCGGTTGCGGAGCCTCTTCCGGGGGAGGAAAGAAGAAGTACCAGCCGAGAATCACGAGGAAACTCAGAGCGGTTGCGAGCAGTAGATTCTTGTTCTGATCGTCCATCTGGACAGCCACCTCATGCATGCAAAGACAGGGTGTGGTTCAACAGAGGTCGGTCATGAAGGTCAAGGGAAATCCGGGCACGGCAAGGGTTGCAAGGGGGCGAATCCCCAAAAAACATTGGGAATCACGCGTCGAGCCGCATCAAGGCAGGTTTAGTGGCTCTGGCGGCCAATCACTGGAGCGTCCTGCAGTTTCGCCTCATGTGCCACCACCCAGTCGAGTGTTTGGTCGAAGGGCATCGGGCGTCCGATGCCAAAGCCCTGCACATGATCGCAGCCCAGTTGCGCCAGCAAAGCGTGCTCGCCTGCGGTCTCCACCCCTTCACCAAGGGTTTTCAGCTCCAGCCGTTCAGCCATGGTCAGAATCGCAGCAATCAGCTTCTGTTGTTCGGGGTCATGATCGGCCTTGGTCACGAAACTGCGGTCGATCTTGATTCGCGACACCCGGAACCGGCGCACGGATGCGATGGAGGCATGGCCCGTGCCAAAGTCATCGAGGTCGATCTGGCAGCCCATCTCTCCCAGCGCGGTGATGTTGCGGGCGACCACCTCGTCTGGTTGATCGGTGACCACGGTCTCCAGCACTTCGATCGTCAGCCGATCCGGGGTAAGGCCGAACCGGTCCAGCTCCCACCGGATGCGGTTTACCAGCGCCGGGTCACGCAACTCGTCAGTGGCGAAATTTACCCCGACAGAGGGCACATCCAAGTCTGCCGCATCCCAGGATTTGATCGCAATCAGCGCCTGCTGCACCATTTGCTGGCTCAGTTTCGGCAGCAGCCCGGCCTCTTCCAATGCAGGAAGAAAGACAGAAGGCGCGATCATGCCCTGGACCGGGTGAAACCAGCGCGCCAGCGCCTCAAAGCCAGAGACGCGACCTGTGTCGGTGCTGAGCTGCGGTTGGAACCAGGCCTGGATCATGCCGGATTCGAGAGCCTGTGCGGCTTCTTCCTTCAGCGTGTCGCCATGATTGAGATGAATGTGGGTGTCGCTGGAGAAGGCTCGGATGCTCGATGGTCCGACGTTGAGCGCCTCGTCCAGTGCGGCGACGGCACAGTCGAGCCAGCTGCTGGTTGCCCCCTTTGGGACGCGGTGACGCTGGCAGATGCCGATGGAGCAGGACACAAACAGCGAGGATCCGTCGAACGGAACAGGTTCCTCGATGCGCAACTGCAGCCGGCCGGCGAGCTGTATGCAGAGTTCCAGATCCAGTTGCATGATCGGGGTGAGGCAAATGGCAAACCGGTTGCGGTCCAGGCGCGCCACCGTATCGCGGTGACGCACGACAGCGCCGATCCGTTCCACCACGCGCTGTACAACAACATCCCCGGCGTCTTGACCATGGGCAGCCAACAGTTCGTCGTAATCGTCGATCTCGATCACCAGCAGGGCGGATTTCAGTCCACAGTCCTCGGTGCGGGCAAACAGGTCCTTCACATGGCTGTCAAACCCCGGTGCCATCAGCAGGCCAGTCAGACCGTCGCGACCGGGGGCAGGCCGCGTGGCGCGGGTGAAGCTGCCCAAGAGCGCCAGCGCAACCGGCAATCCCAAGGCAACCATCATCAGCGCGCGTTCGCCACCGAACCAGAAAGCCCCGAGTGTCATTGCAGGCAAGAAAGCCAGCATAGGCGGGCCGAACACCACCTGCGAGATTCCGTCCCTGGCCCGCTGAAGGAGACGTGAATTCGGGAGTTTCATAGCAGTGGGACCTTTCGACTTCGCCGGTGGCTCTGGCTTAGACTAGGGTCCGGGTCTGACCGAGGAGTTAACGCAGTTGCGGGATTTCCTCAGAATCGTCCATATCGTCGAAATTTTTAAGGGTCAGCCCTGTGAAATCAAAGAGTTTTGGATCCAGAAGATGCGACGGACGCGCATTCATCAGCGCTCGGAACATCACCTGACGACGTCCGGGGCTGTTTGATTCCCAACCATCGAGGATCTGTTTCACCTGCTGGCGCTGCAGCCCGTCCTGACTGCCGCAAAGATCGCAAGGGATGATGGGATAGTTCATCGACCGCGCAAATTTTTCGCAATCGGCCTCCGCCACATGGGCGAGCGGGCGGAACAGGAACAGGTCGCCTTCTTCATTGACCAGCTTGGGCGGCATGGTGGCGAGACGGCCGCCATGGAAGAGGTTCATGAAGAACGTCTCCAGGATGTCATCCCGGTGATGGCCGAGCACAACCGCCGAGCAGCCTTCCTCGCGCGCGATGCGATAGAGGTTGCCGCGCCGCAGCCGCGAGCACAGCGCACAATAGGTCCGTCCGGCGGGGACCTTGTCGACAACGATGGAATAGGTGTCCTGATACTCGATCCGGTGCGGGACCTGCATTTTTTCCAGGAACTCCGGCAACACTGTCGCCGGGAACCCTGGCTGGCCCTGATCGAGGTTGCAGGCCAGGAGATCAACAGGCAGCAGTCCGCGCCATTTCAGCTCATGAAGTACGGCGAGCAGCGTATAGGAGTCCTTGCCGCCAGACAGGCAGACCAGCCACTTGGGAACGGAGCCGTCCTCGCGGTGTTCGACCATGCCATATTGCTCCACCGCCTCGCGCGTCGCGCGCACGATCCGCTTGCGGAGCTTCTTGAACTCGGTGGTCTGTGGCGCGCCGTGAAACAGCGGGTGAATGTGGTCTTGATCCTGATCCAGCATATCCGCCGGGTAGCGCCTGTCTGAGCGCTTGCCAAGTAAAACCTGCATGGCTCGCTGCAAACTGATGCAAGTGTTTTCGATCCGGGGCGGGGTACCAAGCGTATCATTGGTATCAAACGCAAGGAGGGGTCAGGATGAAACTGCTATGGCGCGGCGTGGCTGCGAGTGTTGGTGTGGTTGCGCTCTTGGGGCTTGGCAGCTGCGGGCGGCCCTCTCTGGAGGATGCCAAGCTCAGCGATCGTCAGCTCAATCTTGAGGAATATTTTGACGGAAAAACAGTGGCCTATGGGCAGTTCAAGGACCGGTTCGGCACCGTGCGACGCCGCTTCAAGGTCGAGATCGACGGGGCGTGGGATGGCAAGACACTCACGTTGAAGGAACAGTTCGCTTATGCGGATGGAACCGCAGAGGTCCGCAACTGGAGCCTCACCAAGACCGGTGACGACAGCTGGACCGGAACAGCGCCGGGCGTGCAGGGGCAGGCCACCGGGCGCGAAGTGGGCGATACCTTCAACTGGACCTACACCATCGACCTGCCCATGCCGGACGGCGAGACTATGCGGGTCGCGTTTGATGACTGGATGTGGCTGCAGGAGGATGGGCGGCTGTTGAACATCGCCTATATGGAGCGGTTCGGGGTGACCCTCGGCGAGGTGACGATCTTCTTTGAGCAGCGCCTTTGAGGTCCCCCTTGATGTCGGGGTGAGAGTTGATCTTTAGGAATCGTGCTTGCAGCTGCAGTCATGGTCCGGATCGGCCCCCGGAACCGGATCATAGCCGGAGCTGCCAAAGGGATGGCAGCGCCCGATGCGGCGCAGCATCAGCCATGTGCCGCGAATAGGGCCGTGGCGCTCCAGTGCCTCCAGCGCGTAGGCTGAACAGGTGGGCTGATAGCGACAGTTGAAGCCCACCCAGGGACTGAACAACAGCCGGTAGCCGCGCACGGGCAGTGCGATGAGGTGAGCAAGAAAGCGCATGGGGTCTGACATAGGGGGCTGCCGACGGGCGTGCAACCGCGCTTGATCGCGGCGTTCGGGTCTATATAGCCCAATGCTGGCGGAGACATGCCAATGCAGCCGAGGTGTGCGGAAGCGCGCTCGTGCGCCGGATGCGTTGAGGCGTTAGGATCTGTGGATCTTGCGCAGGGCGTAAAGGAAGTCTTTTTGCATCTGCTCGAAGGGGCGCGTCGTGGTTTCTCCCGCGCGACCGATCAGCACGTAGTCCCAGCCGGGCTGGCCGTGATCCTGCAGCAGAAGCCGTGCGATTTCGCGCAGGCGGCGTTTGGCACGGTTGCGGGTGACCGCGTTGCCGACCTTCTTGGAGCAGGTATAGCCTACACGAAACGGGCCGTCGTCATCACGCTTGCGCCCCTGCACCATCATCGACTGAGTGCCCTGCTTGCGCGCCCGGGCGGCAGCGATGAAATCACCGCGCTTGGTCAGGATCTCCATTCCCGCCCGCACCTTGGCCGGTCGGGCTGGGCGCGGCGCGCGCGTGGTCACGGTAGGGGGTGCGACAGATGCGCAAACGGACACCGCCGGAGGCTGTGTCCCTTGGTCAGCAATGCCATCCATGGGAGCCTCCGGCGGTGTCATGTCCGTCAGAACCTGTCTCTGAGCGCGGTATTATGCGCTCAGGGACTTGCGGCCACGTGCGCGGCGCGAGTTCAGAATCTTGCGGCCGCCTTTGGTGGCCATGCGCGCACGGAAGCCGTGACGACGTTTGCGAACCAAGTTCGAAGGCTGAAAGGTGCGTTTCATCGCTCCGGTCTCCAATTATATATCATCGGGTACGGCGCGGAATGGCCCCCCGGGGTCTATCTCGAAGCCCGGTCTCTAGACGCCTGTCGCCGCTCTGTCAAACCCAATGGGCGCAATTTCCGCCCTGCCTGCCATATTTCCGTTAAAAAACGCGTTCTGCCACGGATGCGTAGCGGTAAATCATCAGGAAGCTGGCTGATATCACCTGCGCAGAGGGAATCACCAGCATGGAAATGTTTCAGTTTTGCTGCTCCCGGGGCCAGACGATCACGAAACAGCGGATTGCCTTCAAGCGGGCGTGAGAGAGGCTGCGCCGCTCTCGCCAGCACCACATCTTCGACGCTAGAGCAATGGGCATGATGACCATTCGGGGTAGCCCAGCGTACGGCCCCCATCCCTGCAAGGATCTGACGACGATGGACGAGACACCAAGCAACCTTTCCCGCAAAAGCTGGCTTCGGCATGTGCCACTGGCGCTGGTGGGCCTCGTCGCCATCGTCGGAGCGGTCACATTGGGGGATGTGCTGTCCTTTGACACATTGCGTGACAACCGCGAGGCGCTGCTGGCGTTCCGGGACCAGAATTATGCGGTCATGGCACTGACCTTCCTTGCCGCTTATATCGTGATTGTTGCCTTTTCATTGCCGGGGGCGGCTGTGGCCTCGGTCACTGGCGGTTTCCTGTTTGGTCTGGTGGCAGGCACAGGAATCAACGTGCTTGCCGCCACCATAGGTGCGATGGCAATCTTCCTCGCCGCCCGCTGGGGGCTGGGGGCGACGTTGTCAGCCAAAATGGAGGCAAGCGAGGGCCGTATCCACAAGCTCAAGACTGCGCTGCACGATGCAGAGGTCGAAGTGCTGCTTCTGTTGCGACTGGTGCCGGCGGTTCCCTTCTTTGTAGCCAACCTGCTGCCGGCGCTTGTTGGGGTGAAGATCTGGAATTTCTTCTGGACCACGGCGTTGGGGATCATACCCGGCGCCATTGTCTTTACCTGGATCGGGGTCGGGCTGGGCGAGGTGTTTGACCGTGGTGGCAGCCCGGATCTGAGCCTGTTGTGGGAGCCGCATGTGATGGGGCCGATCCTCGGACTATGTGCATTGGCGGCTCTGCCCATTCTGGTCAAAATGTTGCGCGGCAAGAAGGAACTTTGAAGAATGAAGTCGATTACCTGTGATCTCCTCGTCATCGGCGCAGGCTCTGGCGGGCTGTCTCTGGCAGCAGGGGCCAGCCAGATGGGCGCTGATGTGGTTCTCCTCGAAGCGCATAAGATGGGCGGTGATTGCCTGAACTACGGCTGCGTGCCCTCCAAGGCGCTGCTGGCCAGTGGCCATGTCGCCCATGCGCATGCGCATGGGAGCGCCTTTGGTATAGAGGATCATGCGCCAGACGTGGATTACGCCGCCGCAAAGGGGCATGTGCAAGAGGTCATCGACACCATCGCACCGGTGGACAGCCAAGACCGGTTCGAGGGCTTCGGGGTGCGCGTCATCCGCGAGACAGGGCGCTTTGTCAGTCGCACGGAGGTCGAGGCCGGTGATACCCGTATCCGGGCGCGCCGGATCGTTGTGGCCACCGGGTCAAGCCCGTTTGTCCCGCCGATCCCAGGGCTGGAGGATGTGAACTACCTCACCAACGAGACGCTCTGGTCCCTGAAGGATCGCCCGGACCACCTGATTGTCATCGGCGGCGGTCCCATCGGCATGGAAATGGCGCAGGCGCATCATCGCCTCGGCAGCAAGGTCACGGTGCTGGAGGCGCAAGACGCGCTGGGCCGGGATGATCCGGAGGCCGCGGCCTTTGTGCTCGACCACTTGCGCGGCGAGGGGATTGACGTGCGGGAGCAGACCTCGGCAGAGGCTGTCCGTCAGCAGGGCGACCAGATCGTGGTGGAAACCAGCGCCGGGCCTGTCACCGGTTCGCATCTGCTGGTGGCAGTCGGGCGCAAACCCAACACGGAGGGGCTGAACCTCGACGTGGCAGAGGTGGAAACCACCAAAACCGGCATTCAGGTGGGCGCAAACCTGCGGACGACCAACCCAAGGGTCTATGCCATCGGCGATGTGGCGGGGCAGGGGCAGTTCACCCATCTGGCGGGGTATCATGCCAGCGTTATCATCCGGTCGCTGTTGTTTGCGCTGCCTGCAAAGGCCAAGACGGCGCATGTCCCGCGCGCCACTTATACTGACCCGGAAATCGCGCAGGTCGGCCTCACGGAGGCAGAGGCGCGGTCAGAATATGGCGGCAGGTTGGAGGTGGCGCGGTTCGACTACGGTCACAATGATCGCGCCATTGCCACCCGGCGGGCGACGGGGTTCATCAAGGTGATGGTGGTTGCGGGCCGCCCGGTCGGGGCCACCATCGCGGGTCATCAGGCGGGGGAGTTGATCGCCACGTGGTCGCTGGCCATCGCCAATCGCCTCAAGATGAGCCAAATCGCCGCAATGATTGCACCTTATCCGACCATCGCGGAGCTTAACAAACGGGTCGCAGGCGCGTATTTCTCCCCGAGACTATTTGAGAATTCCGTCATAAAGCGGGTTGTCCGGTTCGTGCAGCGCTGGATACCCTGAGGCGAAAACGGGGACGCATGTTAAACACGCTTTCGGGCCGATTTCTGATCCTGACGACGGTCTTCGTGATGTTGGCCGAAGTGTTGATTTTTGTCCCCTCCATTTCCCGTTTCCGCCAGGACTATCTGGAGGACCGCCTACAACGCGCTCAGATCGCCTCTCTGGCGTTGCTGGCAGACGATATGATCGAGAGCGATCTGGAAAAGGAACTGCTGGAAAACGCAGGCGTCTATAACGTGGTGCTGCGGCGCGACGAGATGCGACAGTTGGTGCTGTCCTCGCCGATCCCGCGCCCCATCGGCGCGACATTCGATCTGCGTGACGCCGGAGCGCTGACCCTGATCGGGGATGCGTTGGCGCGCCTTTACACACCACAAAACGATATCATTCGGGTGATCGGCGCGCCGGTGCGGGATGCGGGGCTGCTGATCGAGATCACCATGCAGACCGCGCCGCTTCGGGCCGAGATGATCGACTACGGCTTGCGCATCCTGCTCCTGTCGGCGGTCATCTCGGTGCTGACGGCTGTCCTGCTGTTCATTGCGGTGCGCATGGTGTTGGTGAAACCCATCAAGGGGGTGATCGGCTATATGCAGCGCTATGCGGCGGCACCGGAGGATGCCCGCGGCATCATCACGCCCAAGGCCGGTGTGATCGAGCTGCGCGAAGCCGAGGAGGCGTTGCAGAAGTTGCAGATTGAGCTGACCCATGCGTTGAAGCAGCGGGAACGGCTGGCACAGCTCGGTGGTGCCGTGGCCAAGATCAGCCATGACTTGCGCAATATCCTGACCTCTGCCCAGCTGTTCACGGACCGGATCGAGATGAGCGAAGACCCTCTGGTGCGTCGTCTGGCGCCAAAGCTGGTGAACTCCATCACCCGCGCGGTCTCCCTGTGTGAAGGAACGCTGGCGTTTGGCCGCGCGGAGGAGCCGTCCCCCACCTTCGGACGGGTCTGTCTGAGCGAGGTCGTGGATGATGTGGCCGAGAGTGAAAACCTTGCAGCCTCGGATGTGACGGTGGAAATCGTGAATGCGGTGCCGCTGCCAACTATGATCCGCTGTGACAAGGAGCAGATCTTCCGGGTGATCATGAACCTCGTGCGCAATGCGCGTCAGGCGATCATTGCCACCGGTCGTGACGGGCGCATCACGGTGTCCTTGCGCGAAGACGAAAACGACTGGTGGATTGTGATTGATGACACCGGTCCGGGGCTGCCGAAGAAAGCGCAAGACAATCTCTTCACGCCGTTTCAGGGCGGTGCGCGCAAAGGCGGCTCCGGTCTTGGTCTTGCCATCGCGGCGGAGCTTGTCAAAGGGCACGGCGGACAGCTTGCGCTGATTGCAACGGGGGGCGAGGGGACCACCTTTGAGGTCTGCCTGCCAAAGGGCGATGGCGCAGTCTGAGAGTGTTCGCAGGCCTGCCGGATTTTTTTCCATTTTGGGGTTGCACCTCCCTCGGGCCAAGAGTAAACCCCGCAATTAGTGGACCGATAGCTCAGCTGGATAGAGTACTTGACTACGAATCAAGGGGTCGGGGGTTCGAATCCTCCTCGGTCCGCCACTTCCCCCTTGTTGAACGTCAGACGAAATTGACCTACGCGTCATAAACTGACCCAATCCGCTGTTTTTGCCGTGTGGCTTGTTGCGTTGATCTGACCCTCCATTCGGAAAATCAGGGCTGATTTGCAGGTTCAGTCGGCGAAGCCGCCTGTTCCTGCTGATCTGCCACGTGGCGAACGCGGGAGGGGGCGAGGCAATGCTATTCGACCGGGTTGGTGCGGCCCGCAGGCGCAGCCGAGGACACGGCCCGGTCTAATCGGATTGCCCGAGGGGGAGGGCAGCGCCCTCTCCCTGACGGCCAGGGGCGTTTGGCTTGTCCAAACCCCGCTGGCCCACAAAACAGAAGCGGCGGGGCCATCAGCCCCGCCTCCGTGTTGCGGTCATTCAATATTGAAAACTGAGTTCACAGGTCTGGGACTAAACCGCTAGTGCTGATACCCGCATCGATGACCGTATCCAGCCCGAATACGACATGCATGCAAGGTGCAGCGATACCTTTGCTGCAAGCGCGAACGATCTCCTGAGAGCGGACCTTCGAACGGCTCCGATGACCATGGCGATGCCGCGCTCAGCTCAGATGTCAGCAAAGCGCAGTTAGCGACATTTGCAAAGTCGCCGGAACTGGCGGCAGCACGAAATGCCTATGCTGCACGAGCACTGGGCAAAGCCGCCCTTCTCAGCGTGTCGCATCGCTTTGCCCTAAATCTTAAAGGCGTGCTCGCATACAGAAAGATAGGTTTGGGTGCTTCAGTCGCCAAAGCGCACATCTGAAGAACCTGCGTCAGCTGCGCCTCCGCACGAGATTGCATCTCCCACACGACCAGCAGGTTTCCCGTTCACAAAAACCGATCCTGAGCCTGCCGACAAATTCCGCCCGTGAGCCGGAGCCGGGCAAATACCGCACCCATGATCTGCGTAAGTATCACCCTGACGAACCACTGCGATGCCGTTGACGTAGACGTCAGGCGAGGCTCCAGTCGATGGAGCCGGAGGGAAGTGGCATCCGTGTCCGGAGCCTATGTCGCCTAGTCGAGTTACTTTGGGCATTTTTGAAATCCACTCTAGTTAATTTTCATACATCAACCACTGCGTAACAACAGGAAGCCTAGGTCGTGTTGACAAAAGGGATTCACATCCGCTCGCGGGCGTGATTCAAGCTGGTATCTGTAATGGAGACCAAC
>NZ_JAWJBP010000017.1:0-61631 GCF_046535935.1 Tritonibacter sp. SIMBA_163 | reverse complement strand
GTTGACGGGGCTCGAACCCGCGACCTCCGGCGTGACAGGCCGGCACTCTAACCAGCTGAGCTACAACCGCGCATTTTCAATGCTGACCTTCGCCAGCGCTTCCCATCCGGGACGGTCCTGACCCTCTGACGAGGCCCCTCAGGCAGGGCAGCAGTGGCGCGGTTGACGGGGCTCGAACCCGCGACCCCCGGCGTGACAGGCCGGTACTCTAACCATCTGAGCTACAACCGCTTGCTGTGCGTTCAGCACCGTGTCTGAACGTTGGGGTGTAATATTCGCAGGTCGCAGGGGCCGTCAAGCGCAGAAACGCCATTTTTCTGGCTTTCGAGGGAAAATTTTGCTGCCGTCGACTAAACACATGAATTCGTGCGGGTTTCCCTGACCGAACCTACCGCGGCTTGGCGACGTCGCCACATCGCTCATCATCCCGGGCAGAGCAACTTTTGCTACACCAACGCTCCGAGGACTGGGCCGCATGCCGAGCACACACCGCCGCCCCTCAGCCCGTGCAGCGCGACACGCCTCACTCATGGACAGGTCCATGCATATCCGTAAATTAATGTGTGATTGCGACTGGATTTTCTTTTGTTCGGGATCTAGCCTACCCAAGTTCAAACTCCGAGCCTGTCGCCTTCGGCCGCCCCGATGCCTCGACAGCAATCAAACTCGAACGGCATCCAGGGCGATAGCATCTTTTATGTGCGTTAATCCGGATCGTGGTCTCGTATTTGAACGTCAAAGTATTGGTTTCGAACTTTGGCCTTTAAATGGTTAAGTCATCAGTCATCATTTAGCATTATTTTTACGGTAACAGATGTCGCCATCCGTTAACGAATACGGTGAATGGCTTCGATCACCGCTTGCAAAACTGCACAAGAGGCGCAGAAACGGACTACGTCATGAGGATGCGTATGCTTACTTTGTCACCAGACCTCAGGCGCTCTGTCTCCACGCAGAATGATCTGGTGCGCGCAGACCTCCCGTCCCGGTTCGCGTCGATTACACTGATGTCGATCATGTCGCTGTACTTCCTGCCGATACGGACCGTCGCGGCGATCTACTGCATCTACGCTTTCGTCGAGATCATCGGTCTCATCGTGTACAAAATGCTGGCGCGCAAAGTCACATTTGGCGCTGTCTTGCTGTTCACATCCTCGGCGTTCTGCGGCGTCTGGGTTTTCAATGCGATCCCCGTGATGCTGTTTCTGCAGCCGGATCCCTTCCCCAAACTGATGGGGGCGATGCTTCTGACCATCGCGCTCAATCACTGTGTGGTCGCGCGTGCGGCCTGGATGTTCTTTGGTATCCTGACAGCTGTCCCGATCATCTGCGTCGTCGGCTACATGATCGGCAGCCTGCTCTATTCCTTTGCCGACCCGATCGAAATCGCCATTGCCGGGGTGGTGGTGGTGTTGGGCGCGGCCTACATGCTGAACGCAATGTGGGCGCAGCACCGCCTGACCAGCCGATTGCGCGAAGCGCTGGTTGAAGCTGAGGCTGGCAGCCGTGCCAAGAGCCGCTTCCTCGCGTCCATGAGCCACGAGATCCGCACCCCCCTGAACGCCATCTGCGGCATGTCCGAGCTTATCGAAGAAGGGCATTCCGACGCGGAACTACTGCAAGAGCGCACCCACTTGCTGCGCAAATCTGCACAGGCACTGACCGGCATACTCGATGACATACTCGACTATGCAAAGATCGAATCGGGTCATTTCGCATTGAACCTCGACGCCGCTGAGCTGAGGCTTGAAATCTCAAGTACGGTGGAAATGTTCCGGTCACAGGCTGCAGACAAGGGACTTCAATTCGAAATCCAACTGGACGACTCCGTCCCGACCTATGCCAAATGTGATGCCCTGCGCCTGCGTCAGGTGATCGGGAACCTGGTCTCCAACGCAGTGAAATATACCGAAAAGGGTGTTGTCTCGGTCAACGTGTGGGGAGAGCCGCAGGACGGCAGCACCCTGCTGACTGTTCAGGTGACCGACACCGGGCGCGGCATGACGGAAGAACAGGCGGCCCATCTGTTCACGGAATTCTATCGCGCCGAGGACAAAACAGCGCCGAGCGTTCCGGGCACCGGGCTTGGCCTGTCGGTCGCACGCCACCTGGCCCGATTGATGAGGGGCGACATCACCTTTGCCACCCGCCCGGCAAAGGGAAGCAGCTTCACACTGGCCTGCCAGGTCGAAGCACTGCCAGCATCCGAGGCCCCCGCGATACCAGCGCAGGCAAAACCCGATGAGCGTCAGGACCTTGGTGGCATCCGGTCCGTCTTGCTCGTCGACGACACGGCCTCCAATCGCATGGTCGTGCGCGCCTTCCTGAACAACAGCGATGTTGAGATCATCGACGCTGGCAACGGTGCCGAAGCGCTGGAGCAGCTTGAAGAACGCTCGGTTGACCTTGTCTTGCTGGATATGAAGATGCCGGTGATGGATGGTCAGGAGACCCTGATCGAGATGGCGCGGCGTGGAGGGCGGATCAGTGCGACGCCGGTGATCATGTTGACTGCAAATGCCGCACCGGAAGATCAGGAACTATGCCGCAGCCTGGGGGCCGCCGGGTATCTGGCCAAGCCCGTCAAGAAGTCCGTCCTGCTGTCCGAAATGCGCAGGGTCGCCAGCGCCCGGTCTTCTAAAGTGGCCTGATCCGCCTAAACCGGCACAGCCCCAACTATGAAATTTGCGCCTGAAGGTTGCAAATCAGTCGCCCGTTCATCGCGCGGCGAATGCCTGTGATCATGGCCCAATCAATTTCCATTTTTGCAATATGACTTGCCTACAATCCAACAACTTGATCGCCCCTGACTGTCTGGTTGCCTCAGGCGCCACACCATCATTTCTCCACCCAATTAATTCTTAATTTACTATTTTAGGCGAATCTATTTTCAAATTTAAACAAATTTTCCCAAAGCTGCTTTTGGGAAGACTGAAAAGGTGGATGGGCACCGTCATGCAGTCGACAGAAATCACTTTTGAAAACCTTGGCGAGACAGGGGCTCTTTTCACTGAGCTGATGCGCGCACGGTATCATCATTTTATCGAAGCGCGTGGCTGGCCACTTCCGAATGTGCGCGGCCTGGAGTTCGATCAGTATGACACGCCAGAGAGCATATACTGTGCAATCCACGATGGTTTGGAGGTGCACGGTGGCTTCAGGGTCACGCCGACAACCGCCAAATGTGTAAATTCCAGTTACATGCTACGCGATGCGCAGCTTGGTCTGTTGCCAGACCTTCCGCCAACGATCCTAGACCACCCTGCCCCGCAAGACCCCAAGGTCTGGGAGGTGAGCAGAGTCTTCGTCGGCGACACGCTGAGCAGCCGAGAACGGATGAAAGTGCGGGACCAAATGGGGCTGAACTTCGCCCGCGTCGCTCGGAACTGGCATATTGATGCCTTTCTGTGCATCACCTCTGTCACCGTGGCGATGCTGACGCGCCGGTCGGGGTTGGACATGCTCGCGGCAGGACCTCGGTTCGAAGCGGGCGGCGAAACGTGTCAGGCCTATCTCCTCAAGGTCAATGCAACCAGTTTGCGCAGCCGCGCCGCCTGAGTACGACGTGCGTCACACTCGAAATCTGGGCAGGCTATACCTGCGTTGGCTCACCGCGAAACTGTGCTATGCGCCTGTGGCAAGGCAGACATCTGGCCTGAAAGCACCAGATCAGCTTGCCATCCAAGGTATCGGGACTGTAGAGAAAGCCGAACTTGCATAAATGGAGCCGGAGATGGCCGAGGAGCTTCTGTTCGAAGACGAACCGATGGCCCGTCAGCGGCTGAGACTGTGGCTGCAGATGTTGAAATCAGTGCGCCACGTCGAAGGTGTCCTGCGCGAACGACTGCGCGAAGGGCACAACATGACCCTGTCCCGGTTTGACGTTCTGGCCGCCCTCCATGCCGCACCTGACGGCATGAAGATGAGCGAGTTGTCCCAACACCTGGTGGTCTCCAACGGCAATGTGACTGGCGTTGTGGATCGGCTTGCGAAGGATGGTCTGGTGCAACGAGCCCCCTCGCCGCACGACCGCCGAGCATTTGTCGTTTCGGTCACACCGGAGGGGCGCGAGAAGATGGATCAGATGGTGCGCGAACACCTGGCCTGGATCGACTGCCTGATGTCACATGTCTCAGAGCCGGATGTCGCACGGGCGATATCCGTGATGCTGGATATCCGTCAAAAGCCTGACAGACCGTCCGACACCTGACATCTCGTCCTATCAGACCGGCGAAGATGCAGAGATGCGGATGACTTCTCCACTCCGACGCTATGAACAGTCTCCTTGCCTTACACGCAGGAACAACCGGTCGTGCCTCGGGCATGTGTGCTTCCCTGCGGATCTGGCCCTAACTGAATTACTTTGAACCTAAAGTAAAAGCTGTATTTCGGCGCGCTGCGGGCCCGTGGAAGAGGCCGACGCGGTGGGATTCGCGACGCCTCGACGCCTGCTCGTCGATGCTGCAGCGCAGAGAAAACAGGCACTCCCCCGACAAAGCCCCTGAAAATTCGCCCAAAAACCAGCGTCCAGAAAAATATTCACTGCGATTAGAAACTTTATACTTGAAACAATGAGAAATATCCACCTGCATATATACCAAGCGAGAACAACAACAGGGATGAGGTCAATGAACCAAACAGACACGCTTGCCGCACTTGCCTCGGGACTTCTGGATGGGGGGATCAGGGTCGTCGATTGCTCCGCCCCGCTGGGACCGGACACCCCGCTTTTGAAGCTACCGCCCGAGATCGCAGACGACACGCCCCAGATCGAAATTCATCAGATTTCGAGATACGGCGACCGTGGTCCGTTCTGGGCCTGGAACTGGCTCAAGCTTGGTGAGCATTCGGGCACGCATTACGATGCGCCGCACCACTGGGTCACCGGCAAGGACTATCCAGATGGGTCCGTGGACACGATCGATCCGCAAAAATTCATGGCCCCTGCAAATGTCATCGACTGTTCGGCGCAGGCCGCCGAAGACAATGATTTCCTGCTGACCAAGCAGGGCGTGCAGGACTGGGAAGCCGAACACGGAGAGATCAAGGCTGGCGAATGGGTCCTGATGCGCACCGACTGGGATCAGTACAACCACGACGAGGACAAGTTTCTCAACACCGATGAAAACGGCCCTCACACCCCCGGCCCTTCGGCTGACTGCATCGAATACCTGATGGAGAAAAATGCGCTTGGTTGGGGGTCTCAGTGCATTGGGACCGACGCCGGACTCGCGGCCAGTTTTGAACTGCCCTTCCCGGCCCATAACCTGCTGCACAAGGCAAACCGCTATGGTCTGGCCTCGCTGACCAATCTCAAGGAGCTGCCCGCCAAAGGCGCGATCGTGGTCACTGCGCCGCTGAAGATCGTCAACGGAACAGGATCTCCGGTGCGTGTTCTCGCACTGGTTCCGGGGGCCTGAAACTATGTCATCTGCCACTGAATTCGACGTTGCCATCATAGGTTCAGGCATCAACGCGCTGACCTCCGGCGCCTTGCTGGCCAAGGCCGGAAAGCGCGTGGTGCTGCTGGAACGTGAATCCGTGGCAGGTGGCTGCATGCGCACCGAACCGCTCGGCGACGGCGTGCTCCATGACCCTTTGGCGACCACGTTGGTCCTGTGGGTGACCGGGGCTGCCCATGCCGCCCTTGGCGACGACCTGACCCGTCACGGCGTCGAATTCTGCGCCACCCAGACGCCCACTGGCGTGCTCCTGCCCGACGGTCAGGCGCTGGTCTACCAGATGGATCGTGCCGCCAATGTTGCGGCCTTCAACGCGGCAGCGGCGGGCGATGGCGACCAGCTTTCTGCGGATCTGGACGCGTTCGGCGGCAAGGCTGATCTGCTGTTCGGACTGATGGGCGGCGATCCATGGTCCGGCGCAACTGCCAAGCTGCTCGGCAAGGAGGCCTGGAAACGTGGCCCCCACGGGCTTGCCGCGACCATGGGGGAATCGCTGACCTCGATGCGGGGCTGGCTGGAAACCTCATTCCAGTCCGAACTGTCTCAGGCGCTCTGGGCGCCGTGGTGCCTGCATGCGGGTCTCGGGCCGGAAGCTGCCTTTTCCGGACAGATGGGACAGATCATCGGTTTTGCCCTCGAAGCCGCCGGCGCACCGATCGCCAAGGGCGGCATCGCGTCCATGGTGCAGGGCCTGTGCGCGATCATCGAGGAAAACGGCGGGACGGTGCGCACCAACGCCGACGTCAGCCGGATTGAACAGGCCGGCGGGGCGGTCACCGGCGTTACCCTCGCTGACGCGGAGTATATCTCCGCGCCCACCGTACTGGCCTCGGTCACGCCGCATCAGCTCTACGGCACGCTGCTCGAGGGAGAGAGCAAAGCAGACGACCTGCGCCGCTATCGTTACGGCAAGGGAAACTTCCAGCTGCACTATGTGCTGGAGGGGCCGGTGACCTGGCGCACGCCGGGAGTTGAGACCGTGCAGCTGTTGCATCTGACACCGGGATTGGACGGGGTCTCCAAGGCCGGAAATGAGGCAGAGCGCGGCCTGCTGCCGGAGGTGCCGACAATCTGCGTCGGCCAACCCTGTGCGGCAGACCCGACACGCGCGCCGGACGGGAAATCCGTTCTTTGGCTGCAGATGCCAGAGGCCCCGCGTCACGTCAAAGGCGATGCCAAGGGCGAAATCTCCGTCCCCGAGGACGGCAGCTGGACGCTGGAGCTGCGCGAGGCATTTGCAGACCGTGTCGAGCAAATCCTGGCCAGCCATATCGACGGCTTTGCCTCCAAGGTCGTGACACGACGGGCCATTTCACCTGCGGATCTGGCTGGCATGAATGCCAACCTTGTGGGCGGCGACCCCTATGGCGGCGCCTGCTCGCTGGAGCAGTTCTTTCTCTGGCGCCCATTTACGGACAGCAAACGGCACACCACCGGGGTAAAGGGCCTCTATCACATCGGGGCCTCGACCCATCCGGGCCCCGGTCTGTCAGGTGGCTCGGGCTATCTCGTAGCGAAGGAGCTTGGCGCATGACCACCGGCCCCGATCATCTGGAGGAGTTCACCCCCTATCTGATGAACCGCATCATGGCGCGCTACAACAAGGGTGTTGAAGAGGCCCTGAAGGAGGTTGGGATCACGGTGGCGCAGATGCGCGCGCTGGCGGTGCTGACCGAGAGCGGCCCCTGCACCATCAATACACTCTCCGTGCTGACGGTGATCAAGCAATCAACGCTGTCACGCACGCTGGACACGATGGAAACAGCCGGGCTGATCCGGCGCGAGGCCGACAGAAAAGACAGCCGCATCCGCCACATCCAGCTGACAGACACGGGGCGGCACGTCCACGAGACCGCCTGGCCGGCCATGCTGCAGATGCAGGAGGTCATGCTGTCCGCGCTCTCTCCAGACGACAGAAAGATGATGAACGGTCTGCTGCTGCGCGTGTTCTACAACATCCGCCAGCACGATTTTTAAAAGGCCCTCGCGGCCCTGTCCCCATGAGGGGCAGATCCATGTCACCTGCATCGCGCACGTGGCCAAGTTTTCCGACATGGAGGCACAGCGACAGCGCGTCGTCCCCTTCAGATGTCGGTCGGTACGACCCAAGGAGACCACCCATGGCTGAACGTTCCTTTGCCAAGGAAGTCCAAAAACTGAAACAGGGAGATGGAGAGACCTTCTCGGGCGAAGGGATCCTCGCCATCACCAAGGCGCTGCTGGAAAATGGCGTTGGATATGTCGGGGGCTATCAGGGCTCGCCGATTTCGCATCTGATGGATGTTCTTGCAGATGCGCAGGAGATCCTCGGAGAGCTGGGCGTCCGGTTTGAAGCCTCCGCAAGCGAGGCCACCGCAACGGCGATGCTGGCGGCATCCGTTCATTACCCCATTCGCGGAGCGGTCACCTATAAATCCGTTGTCGGGACCAATGTCGCCTCCGATGCGCTGTCCAATCTGGCCTCGGGCGGCGTAACCGGCGGCGCGCTCATCATTGTCGGCGAAGACTACGGCGAAGGCTCTTCGATCATGCAGGAGCGCACCTATGCCTTTGCCATGAAAAGCCAGGTCTGGATGCTGGACCCGCGCCCCAACCTGCCCTCGATCGTTGCCGCAGTTGGGGATGGGTTTGAGCTGTCGGAGGCCAGCAACACGCCGGTGATGCTGCAGATGGGCATCCGCTCCTGCCATGTGCACGGCTCTTTCGCCGCCTCCGACAATCGCCGTCCCGACATGACAGTGAGCCAGGCGCTGGAAAGCCCCCGCCGGGATCTTGAGCGGATCGTCCTGCCCCCTGCCACCTATCTCCATGAGGCGGAGAAGCTGACCAAACGCAAACCCGCGGCTGAACGCTTCATTCTGGAACGCGGCCTGAACGAGCGGTTTGGGCAGCCATCTGGAAAGGTCGGTCTGATCATTCAGGGCGGGACCTACAACACGGTGATCCGCGCGCTGAACCGTCTTGGGCTTGCCGATCTTTATGGCGATACCGATCTTGATATTCTCTGCCTCAACTGTGTCTACCCGCTGGTCGAAAGCCAAATCCTCGACTTCTGCAAGGACAAGGAGGCCGTTCTGATCGTCGAGGAAGGCCAGCCCAACTACATCGAACAGCAGATCGGGCATATGCTCTACAAGGCCGGCAAGCGCGTCACGCTTGAGGGCAAGGGCATGCTGCCGATGGGGGGCGAATATACCGGACAGGTGATGCTGCACGGGCTTGGGGAGTTTCTGACGGCATATGCGCCGGGCCTGATGCCAGCCGCCGCGGTCACCAAGAATGAAGCACCAGCGCCGATCCCAGATCTGTCCGACGTTCTGCCCGCACGCCCGCCGGGGTTCTGCACCGGCTGCCCGGAGCGGCCGATCTTTGCAGCGACAAAACTGGTCGAGCAGGAACTGGGTGAGCACCACATTTCATCGGACATCGGCTGCCATCTGTTTTCGATCATGCCGCCCTTCGATCTTGGCGCAACAACGATGGGATATGGTCTGGGTCCGGCCTCGGCTGCGGCGTTTCACAACGAAGACCCGCATGGCCGTCGCTCGATCTCCTTCGTCGGGGATGGCGGGTTCTGGCACAATGGTCTGACGTCGTCTGTGGGCAATGCGGTCTTCAACAAGTCCGACAATGTGATCGTGATCGTCGATAACTTCTATGCTGCGGCGACCGGCGGGCAGGACATCCTATCATCCCGCGCAGACAACAAGACCAAGCAGACGCAGAACTCCATCGTCGAGGCCTGCCAGGGCATGGGCGTCAAATGGATCCGCCAGATCGACAGAACCTATGACGTCACCAAGGTCCGCGACACGCTGAAAGAGGCGCTGACCACACAGGTTGCAGGCCCGAAGGTCATCGTCGCCTCCTCAGAATGCATGCTGAACCGGCAGCGTCGGGAGAAACCACTGTTGGCCAAGGCCACCAAGGAAGGCAAGCGCACCGTGCGGCCACGCTTTGGCGTCGATGAGGACATCTGCACCGGCGATCACGCCTGCATGCGGCTTTCGGGCTGCCCGTCCCTGTCGGTCAAGGATACCGGCGATCCGCTGCGCGATGATCCGGTCGCAGCCATCGACCAGACCTGCGTCGGATGCGGCAATTGCGGCGAGGTCGCCGATGCCGCCGTGCTCTGCCCCAGTTTCTATCAGGCCGATATCGTATCAAACCCCACCCCGCGCGAAGGCCGCAAGGCGCGCAGGACCCAGAAGATCATTGATTGGCTGCAACGCAGGCGTGACGCGAAACGCGTGGTCTTCGCCTGAAGGAATTGACAACATGAACATTCAAAACACCTCGATTGCCGCCCGCCGTTCGCCCAGCGCAGAAGGTGAAAAGATCATCACGCTGGCCGCACTTGCCGTTGGTGGCCAGGGCGGTGGCGTCCTGACCAACTGGATCACCGCCGTCGCGGAGGCCAATGGCTATCGTGCGCAATCCACCTCGGTCGCGGGTGTGGCCCAGCGCACGGGGGCCACGATCTACTATGTCGAAATGTGTCGCGACACCGGCCGTATGCCGGTCTTTGCCCTGTCGCCCGCCGAAGGGGACGTCGACATCCTGATCGCATCCGAACTGATGGAAGGCGGCCGCGCGATCATGCGTGGCTTTGTGACGCCGGGGCGCACCACCCTGATCGCTTCGACCCATCGCATTCCTGCGGTTGCGGAAAAAACGGTTCCCGGAGATGGGCGTGCCGATGGTCAGAAGGTGATCGAAGCCATGGGCATTGCCGCCGATCATACGGTGGCCTTCGACATGGAGGCGCTGGCAAAATCTGCCGGGTCGATGATCTCGTCCTCGCTGCTGGGCGGGCTGGCCGGGTCTGGCGCCCTGCCCTTTCCCAAGGAGAGCTATGAGGACGTGATCCGCGCCTCAGGCCGGGGCGTCGAGGCCTCGCTGCGGGCTTTCAATGATGCGTTTGACTGCGCCACGGGTAAACAGCAACCGCCACAGCCCGAAGCGGAAACGAAGCAGATCGAAACGCTGCATGTGCCATCCCGCCATCAGGACAAATGGGCGCAATTGCAATCGCGCCTTACCGCCTTGCCCGCCGCATCCCAGGAGATGGCGGGATTAGGGCTGACCAAAGTGGTGGATTATCAGGACCTTGCCTACGGCGAGCAGTATATGGACATGGTCGAAACTCTGGCCGTGACGGACAGCGCTCCGTTCGAGATGACCATTGCAGGGGCGAAATACTGCGCCCGCGCGCTGTGCTACGATGACATTCTGCGGGTCGCTGACATCAAGACCCGCGCCAGCCGGATGACCCGTGTGCGCGACGAGGTTGTGGTGGGTGATGACCAGGTGTTGATGGTGACCGAGTATTTCCATCCGCGCTTTGAAGAATTCACCACAACACTGCCCGGCTGGCTTGGCAAGCGGCTGCGCAACTCATCCCGTCTCGAAGCGTTCTACTCGCGCTATCTAGACAAGGGGCGCCGGATCCGAACCGACCGGCTGCGTGGGTTCCTGATGCTCTGGGCGGTGTCGGCGCTGCGGCCCTGGCGCCGGTCTTTGCTGCGGCATGAAACAGAGATGGCCCATATCGACCAGTGGTTTGCCACGGTGACAGATGTGGCCCAACGTGACCGTGCTCTGGCGACGGAGCTTTTGGCCAACTACCGGCTGATCAAGGGCTACTCAGACACACATGTGCGCGGCCATTCGAAATTCGCCCGCATCATGCAGGCGCTGCCCATTCTGCAAGGGCGGCCCGACGCGGCGGACTGGATGCGACGACTGCGCAGTGCCGCCTTGGCCGATGAGTCCGGGGCGCAGCTCGAGGGCGCGCTCGCCACGGTCCAGAGCTTCGCCGGAGACGCTGCATGAGCGGCCCCATTCACATCATTGGCGCCGGGATCAACGGTCTTGTGGCCGCCGCGGATCTGGCCGCACGCGGGCGCAAGGTTCAGGTTTGGGAGCGCGGCCCCACCCCCGGCGGGGCGGTGCAGACCAAGGCGCTGACACTGCCCGGTTTTCACCATGACGTGGCTGCGATGAACCTCTCGATGTTCGCAGGCTCCGGCTTCATGGCGCGCCATGGCGCGGAGATGGCCCGTCATGGGCTGGAGCTGGTGTCCGTTGATCGTCCCTTTGCCCAGGCGATGACACCGGGCGATTTTGTCGGCGTGTCGACAGATATCAACGAAACGCTGGCGAGCTTTCACAGTGAGCAGGACAAAGACACCTGGCAGTCATTGATGCGCGAATTCCCCGAGAAGGCCGCGGTAATCGGTGGGCTTCTCGGGACGCCAATGACGCGAACAGCGCTGCTGAAGTTCGTTTGGCGACAGTGGCGCAGCCTGGGGCTCGGCAAGATGACCGATATCGCCCGCCTGCTGATGACCTCACCGCGCGACTGGCTACAGGATACGTTCGAAGATCCCCGGTTGCATTGCGCCTTTTCCACCTGGGGATTGCATCTGGACTTTGCGCCGGATGTTGCAGGTGGGGCCATCTTCCCGTTCCTCGAGGCTCTCGGCGGACAGGCACAGGGCATGGTCATCGGCAAGGGCGGTGCCGCGACCGTTACGGACGCGCTTGTGCGGATGATCGAGGCCCATGGCGGCAGCGTCACCTGCGATGCCGATGTCCGCGCCATTTCCCACACGCACGGAACCGTCACGGGCCTGAGCGTCAATGGCGAAGACATCGCCGCCAAGACGGTGCTGGCCGGACTGGCGCCGCGTCATCTGTCCACGCTGATTGGCGATAGCGGCCACGCCCGTTTTGATGCCGGGCTTGACGCCTTCCGCCACGCACCAGGCACGATGATGATTCACCTTGCACTGGATGGCCCGGTGCCGTGGGCTGCCCCCGAATTGGGTCGCTTTGCCTATGTACATGTCGGCCAGTCCATCGACGCTACCGCGCAGACCTATCAACAGGCGATGGCCGGTTTGCTGCCGGACAGCCCGGTGTTGGTGGTTGGGCAACCTTCGATCTTTGATCCGACACGCGCGCCGGAGGGAAAACAGACGCTCTGGGTGCAGGTTCGCGTCCTACCTGCGGATATCGCAGGGGACGCCAAGGGCAAGATCTCCGCACGGGACTGGGATCAGGCCAAAGCGCCATTTGCAGCCCGCGTGATTGATCAGCTGGAGGAGCAGGCACCGGGAGTGCGGGACCGCATTCTCGCCCAGACCGTAGTGTCGCCGAGAGATCTGGAAGCTGGCAACCCCAACCTCGTGGGCGGCGACCAGCTCTGCGGCTCGCATCATCTGCGGCAGAACTTTCTGTTCCGCCCGGTGCGTGGGTTCGCCGATGGCACGACCCCCATCAAGGGGTTGCATATGATCGGAGCAGCGGTCTGGCCAGGCGCCGGCACCGGCGCCGGTTCGGGGTTTTTCAAGGCACAAGACCTTTGACCGCCCTGCGGTCGCCCCTGCCCGCATGGGCAAAACACAAAAAATAAATTGGGTCGAAACAGGCCCGCCAACAGGAGAGAGAAGACATGAACACTATGAACCGTCGTGGTTTCCTAGGCACCTCAGCCTTTGCAACCGCTCTTGCGGCCTCGGGCCTGCCGGTGATCGCCCAGAACGGGGGCGACCTGACCATTGCCTACAACGTGCCTGTGCAAAGCTGGGATCCGACCACCGGCCCGGCTGCGGTCAACCCGGTGCTGCAATCCATCTACCTGGCGGTGTTCGACCGCTTTGTCGGCCAGAACCCGGATCTCAGCTTTGACGCCGGGCTGCTGACCGACTGGGGGTTCAGCGAGGACAAATCCCAGATCCACATGACCGTCCGCGAAGGGGTGACCTGGCAGAACGGGGATCCGCTGACCCCGGATGACATCGTCTGGTCGCTGACCCGTGCCGCCCAGTCCGAAACCGGAAACCCGATGCAGTTCGTCTGGTCCAAGATCGGAAATTTCCAGATCGACGGGCAGCGCATCACCGCAGATGTGATCGAGTTCGAACCGGCCTTGTTCAAATGGATGGCGTTCCTGACGGCCTTTGTTCTGCCCAAGGACTATTACGAAAGCGTCGGCTCCGAAGGGTTTGAGAAAGCACCGATCGGATCTGGCCCCTATATGGTGGATACATTCGAACCCGGCGCCTACGTCCGCCTGAAAGCCTACGACGGCTATTGGGGGGCGGCTCCGGAGTTCTCCACCGTGACGATCAAATTCGTGACCGATGCGACCTCGCGCGTGGCCGAGGTGGAATCCGGCAACGCGGATATTACCACCAATATGCCCTACGAAGATTACGATCGCCTGATCGCCAAGGACGGCCTGTCCGGTCAGGCGGTTCCGATCACCGATATCGGCATGATCTTCCTCAACGACATCGGGCCGATGCTCGACAAGAATGTCCGCCTCGCGGCCCATCACGCCATCGACAAGGAGCTGATCATCGACCGGCTTCTGAAAGGCTATGGCGTGCCGCTCTCCACCCTCGAAGTGCCCGGCTATGCCGCCTTCGACGACAGCATCACGGTGCCCTACGACCCGGAGCGCGCCAAGGCGTTGCTGGCAGAGTCCGGCTATTCCACGGACAACCCGGTCAAATTCACCATTCAGACGACCAAGGGCTTTAAGCCCAAGGATTATGAAATGGTGCAGGCCATCGTCGGACTGTGGCGTCGTGTCGGCATCGAAGCCGAAATCGAAGTGTACGAGATCGCCAAACACTACGAGCTGCGTGCCACCGACCAGCTGGCGCCTGCGGCCTTCTACAACTGGGGCAATTCGATCGGTGATCCGTCGACATCTACGGGATTTTCGATGTTCGGCCCTTCGCCACACGCGGTCTGGGACACCCCGGATCTGGTGGAAAAAATCGGCCCGCTGTTCGTGGAAGCCGACGAAGAAAAGCGCATCCAGGGCTACAAGGACGTGTCCCGCTATATTGCTGAAGAGGGCTATGTGATCCCGCTCCTGCAATATGTGATGCCCATCGTCTACCGCTCGGATCTGAACGTCGCGGCCTATACCTCTGGCGACCTGCTGCCCCAGGCCGTGACATCCGTCTGATCTGTCAATCTCCTGCTGCCGGCCCGTTGCGGTCGGCGGCATCGAAGCGGAGTACCTTTGATGTTTCTCAGGACAGTGCTGTCCCGTCTGTTGACGACCCTTGTCACGCTGTTTGGCGTTGCGGTTGTTGTCTTTGTTCTGGTGCGAGTGGCACCAGGCAATCCGATCGCCATGATGCTGCCGCCGGGTGCGAGCGAGGACGACATCGCCCAGCTGACGGCCCTCTACGGGTTCGACAAGAGCCTGGTCGAACAGTTCGTCATCTGGATTGGCGGGGTGGTTCAGGGCGATTTCGGCACCTCCATCACCCTGCGCCAGCCGGTCGCCGATCTGGTCCTAGCCCGCCTTCCGGCGACGCTGGAGCTGTCATTCTTTGCCTTGCTGATCGCGGTCGCCATCGGCGGTGTGGCTGCCGTGATCGGGGCGCGTCGACGGGGCAGTCCGACGGAGGCCGCCGTCGACCTGACCAGTGGCGCTGTGCTCTCGATTCCCGATTTCCTCTGGGGGCTGCTGTTTGTCCTGCTGTTTGGTGTGCTCTGGCCCGTTCTGTCTATTTCCGGGCGTCTCGATCCGAGGCTCGAGTTCGATTTCCTCACCAACTTCGTGGCTATCGAGGGGCTTTTGCGGGGGCGTTTCGACGTCGCTGGCAGCGCGTTTTCACATATGCTGATGCCCGCGCTGTCGCTGGCGCTGCCGTTGGCGGCGTTGATTGCACAATTGCTGAAGCAGAACCTCAAGGAGGTTCTGATCCAAGAC
Organism: Tritonibacter sp. SIMBA_163; assembly: GCF_046535935.1. Classification (NCBI taxonomy): domain Bacteria; kingdom Pseudomonadati; phylum Pseudomonadota; class Alphaproteobacteria; order Rhodobacterales; family Paracoccaceae; genus Tritonibacter; species Tritonibacter sp. SIMBA_163. Next base: position 46,424 of record NZ_JAWJBP010000017.1, on the reverse strand, counting down.
TACACCACCTTGTCGCGGGTGCGCGGGTTCTCTGAAACGCAAGTGATCCTGCGGGACGCCATGCGCAATGCCGCCCTGCCGACGCTGACGCTGGTTGGGGTGCAGTTCACCTTTCTCATCGGTGGCACGGTGATCGTGGAGCGCCTTTTTGCTTACGGCGGCCTTGGGAACATGGCCATTGATGCGGTTATCAATCGTGATCTGCCGCTGATCCAAGGCATCGTGCTGCTGTTTGCCGCCCTGTTTGTGGCCATCAACCTGCTGGTGGATCTGTCCTACACCCTTTTGAACCCGAGGTTGCGTCATGGCTGATGTCTCCCTGCAAACCACGCCCCGTGTCCGCTCGGGTCGCCGCAACCTGCGTCTGTGGTTGCCATTGGCCTGGATCACCACGCTGGGTCTGGCGGCCCTTTTTGCACCGCTGATCGCGCCTCATGATCCGCTCTATCAGGATCTGTTCCTCGAACGCCTTCCCCCGTTCTTCATGTCCGGCACGGAACCGGGCTATTGGCTCGGCACCGACAGTCTGGGCCGGGATGTTCTGTCGCGGGTCATCTACGGCACCCGCATCGCGCTGTGTGTCAGCCTGATCGCGGCAACGGCAACCTGTCTGGTGGGCTCGACCCTTGGGTTGTTGGCCGGGTATTTCGGCGGCTGGTGGGACCGGGTGATCTCTCGCCTCATCGAGATCTGGATGGCCTTTCCTCCGGTGCTGTTCGCGGTGTTGCTGGTGGCAGTTATGGGCACCGGTCTGACCTCGGTCATCGTAGCCATCGCCCTGATTGACTGGACCCGCTTTGCCCGTGTGATCCGCGCCGAGACCATGGTGCAGGCGCAGATGGATTATGTGGACAGCGCGCAGATCGGCGGCGCGCGGCGACTGACCACCCTGGTTTCGGAAATCCTGCCAAACGTGCTGCCGTCGATTGTCGCCCTGCTGATGCTGGAGATGGGCATCGCGGTGATCGTCGAGGCGATCCTCAGCTTCGTGAACTTGTCTCTGTCGTCGGATGTGGCGACCTGGGGCAGCATGATTGCCGAGGGACGCAACGCCATCCACTTTGCCTGGTGGGTGCTGCTGTTCCCGCTGATCGCCCTGTTCCTCACGGTGCTGAGCTTCTCTCAGCTCGGCGAAGGGCTGAAACAACGCTTTGATCCGGTGCTGCAATGACCATGTCCTCGACGCTGAACATCCAGAATCTGACCGTGTCCCTGCGCAGCGGCTTGCCGCTTCTGAGACGGGTCAACCTGACGCTAGAGCCCGGAGAGGTGCGCGCGCTAGTTGGGGAGAGTGGCGCTGGCAAGTCGATGATCGGCAAGGCCGTTCTGGGCACCCTGCCCCCGGCGACACGGGTGACCCACGGGCAGATCTTCCTCAGGGGTCAGGCACTCGATCACCTCAACGCCGCCAAGAGACGCCACTGCGTTGCCCAGAGTGCCGCTCTGATCCCGCAGGACCCGCTCACCGCACTAAACCCGGTACGCCGGATCGCGCCGCAGATCACCGACCCGCTGACCCGCATCCATGGCTGGTCTGCTGACCGTGCGCAGACGCGGGCACTGGAATTGCTGGATCGGGTCGAAATTCGTGATCCGGCGCGTGTCATGCGCAGCTACCCGCATGAACTGTCCGGCGGCATGCGTCAGCGCATTCTGATCGCCGCAGCCTTTGCACCCTCGCCGCCCCTGATTGTGGCGGACGAGCCGACCACTGCGCTGGACGTTACCGTACAGAAGCAAATTCTGAAACTTATCAGAGAGTTGCAAAAGGAAGTTGGCACCGCAGTGCTGTTTGTCACCCACGACATGGGGGTCGTGGCCAAGATCAGCCAGAAAGTATCCGTGCTATTTCAAGGCCGCGTCATGGAGGATTCAACCACCGCGGCGATCTTCTCCAATCCGACGCACCCCTACACGCGCGCGCTGATTGCCGCAACGCCCAGCTATGCCGACCCCGCTCGCAGCTTCTCTCCGGTGCCGCCCGAGCTGATCGCACAGATGAAATCAAAGATCGCACAGGAGGAGATCTGGTGATGGCCGCTCCCTTGCTCTGCCCACAGACTGCTCCCGCTCCGGCGTTGTTTTCGGTGCGCGGCCTGCGCCTGTCCTTTCCCGATACCGCCCATGCGCCGCTGTTTGCCCCCGCACCCCGGATCGAAGTTCTGAAAGGTCTCGACCTTGATCTGCCGCGGGGCCAGATCACCGGCATCGTTGGCGAGAGCGGCTCTGGCAAATCGACCCTGGGGCGGGTTCTCGTGCGCTTGCTGCGCCCGGATGCCGGTCAGGTTCTGCTCAATGGACAAGATATCGCCACGCTGGACGAGGCGGCGTTGCGTCCCCTGCGGCGAAACTTGCAGATGATCTTTCAGGATCCGATGTCGTCCCTCAATCCGCGCCACAAGATCTGGCGCATCGTTGCAGCCCCACTGGCGCGCTACGCGAATGAAACGTCCACCCGGAGCGGAAGCGCCGCGCGTCGGGATCAGGCTCTGCGGGCGCTGGAACGTGTCGGCCTCGATCCCAGCTTTGGCGAGCGGTATCCGCATGAGCTTTCCGGCGGGCAGCGCCAGCGCGTCGGCATCGCCCGCGCGATCGCACTAGAGCCGGAGTTCATTCTGGCCGACGAGATCGTTTCGGGCCTTGATGTCTCCAGCCAGGCGCAGGTGCTGTCGCTGCTCAAATCGCTGGCGCAGGAGATGAACCTGACCATCGCCTTCATCAGCCATGACCTGAGCGTGATCCGGCACCTATGCGACAATGTCATCGTATTGAACCGTGGTGAAATTCTGGAGAACGGCCCCGTAGAGCAGGTCTTTGCCGCCCCGCAATCCGAGATCACGCGCCTGCTGCTCGATGCCATTCCACTGCCAGAGCTGGACGACAAATGGTTCGACTGACCATGTAACGCAAGACAACGCCACAGTCCGCGCTGGCGCAGCGAGATCCAGTTCGGACCAACGGAGACAAACAAAATATCGCCCCTGTCGCGCCAGTGCGCTGCGCGGGCGAAATATTCACATTCTTGCGCGACTTGGCGCATTGAGGTTGCAAAAATCACCACACCCCAAGATCCGTCGCATTTTTATTTCAGACTTAAAGCTTCATGCTTGAAGAATTGAGAATGAGGCTCTACGCTTTTCGATATGGATACGGAACACCAAGAGGCTCAGAAGCGCCCGCTCCGCGCCAGCACACTCACCCAGGGAGACCGAATATGACCATCCGCTCACTCGCCACTGCCGCGTTTTTTGGCGCCTCAACCTTCACCGCAGCCGGCGTTCAAGCCGAAGAGGTGACGCTGAAGGCTGTCACGGCCTTTGCCACCGGCACAACTTTCTCCCGCGACTTCGAAGCCTTTGTCGACTGGGTCAACGAAAACGGCACAGGTCTGGTTCAGATCGACCTGCTGGGCGGGCCCGAGGCGGTGCCGCCCTTTGAACTGGGCAACGCGGTTCAGGCTGGCATCGTCGATATCGCGAACAACACCACCGCCTATTATCCCAACCTTCTGCCCACCGGTGATGCACTGCATCTGGCGCAAAACACCATTCAGGACCAACGCGCCAATGGGTGTTATGAGCTGATCGACAGCATTCACCAGCAGCAGATGAATGTGAAATACCTCGCCCGCGTGGGCGACAACATGAACTATCACCTGTATCTGGCGAAACCACTGGAGGGTCCGGACCTGACCGGTCTGACCATTCGCACCACGCCAGTCTATCGCGCCATGTTTGAAAAATTGGGGGCAACCCTTGTGCGCACCGCCCCGGGCGAGGTCTATACTGCCCTCGAACGCGGTGCGATTGATGGCTATGGCTGGCCCAGCCAGGGGGTTCTTGATCTTGGTTGGCACGAGCAGACAGCCTACCGGGTCGACCCTGGTTTTTATCAGGTCGATGTGAACTTCCTGGTGAACATGGACCGCTGGAACGACCTGAGCGCCGATCAACAGGCGCTGCTGGAACAGGCCGCCACCTGGATCGAGACGCAGAACGAAGAAAACATCGCGCGCAATCAGGCCGAAGCAGACGCACAGGCGGAAGCTGGCATTGAAACCGTCACCTTTGACGGCGCCGACAAGGAGCTATGGGCTGAGACCGCCCAATCCGCAGGCTGGGGCGAGGTGATGGAAATCGACGCTGAGCTTGGCCAGCAACTGCAATCCTGTCTGACAAAGTGAAGTGGCTGGGGCGGCCTCTGGTCGCTCCGCCGTTGTTCCCATGATGAACTTCAACCGCTGCTTCGGCGCGCTGACCACTGGCCTTGCCGTGCTCGCCGCCGCCATCCTTGCGGCGATCACGCTGGTGATCCCGTTAAATGTGTTTCTGCGCAACCTCGGCCTGCCGGTGATCTACGGCGCGCTTGATGTCATCGAGTACGGTCTGATGGCCATCGCCTTTCTGGGCGCCCCTTGGGTGCTGCGATTGGACGCCCACGTACAGGTCGACCTCGTGACCCGCGGGCTGCCACCGCGTGGGGCCCGCGTCGCCGCAATCCTGACCTGCCTGCTGGGGGCCATCACCTGTGCCGCGCTTGGCTGGGCCGGGCTGCAGGCCCTGATGCAATCATACGCGCGCGGCTCCATGGTGCGCACCGCGTTCACCTTTCCTGAATGGTGGACACTGACCGTCCTGCCGCTGTCGATGCTTCTGTGCATGATCGAATTCCTGCGCAAAATCTTCCGCCCCTCCGAAGACTCTGCGCCGCTGACCGGCCTCTGAAAGGAATTCCCATGGATTGGATTCTCACGCTTTCGCTGATGCTGGGGGGGCTGGCGGTCCTGCTGCTGATCGGCCTTCCGGTCGCCTTTGCCTTTATCACCGTCACCATGATCGGCGCGTTCGAGGTGTTGGGCGGGGATCGCGGCCTGCTGCAACTGGCCCGAAACTCCACCCAGTCGGTGGCCAATTTTCAGATGGCCCCGATACCCCTGTTCATCCTGATGGGGGAAATTCTGTTTCAGACCGGCATTGCCCACCGGGCCATAGATGCGATCGAACGCGTGGTGACCCGGGTGCCTGGCCGCCTGTCGGTGGTCACCGTCTTTGGCGGCACGATCTTTGCCGCTCTGTCCGGCTCTACCATCGCCAATACGGCCATGCTGGGCTCCACATTGATGCCGGGCATGCTGCAACGCGGCTACCATCCGACGATGGCCATGGGGCCGATCATGGCCTCTGGCGCGATCGCGATGCTGATCCCCCCGTCAGCCCTGGCCGTTCTGGTCGGCAGCCTTGCGGGCATCTCCATCTCGGGCCTGTTGATCGCGGGCGTGATCCCTGCGCTGATGCTGGCCGGTGCCTTTGTCGTCTACATCATCGGTCGCAGCATCCTGGACCCCAGCGTTGCCCCGCCGGATGATCTGCCTGAGATGACACTTGCAGAGCGCTGGCGCCCCTTCATGATCTACGTCGCGCCCCTGTCCGTGCTGTTCGCGGTGGTGATCGGAAGCCTGCTGATGGGATTTGCCACCCCGACAGAATCCGCCGCTCTTGGCTGTCTCGCAGCACTTGTGATCGGGGCCGCCTACCGCGCCCTGTCGCTGAGCAAGATCGCCAAGGCATTGATGGAAACGGTCAAACTCTCGGTGATGATCCTCTTCATCATGGCGGCCAGCCAGACATTTGCGCAGGTTCTGTCGTTCAGTGGCGCCACCAATGGTCTGATTGCTGCAATCAATGCGGTGGACCCGACCCCGACGATGGTGCTGGTGGGCATGATCCTGATCCTGCTGTTCCTGGGATGTTTCGTGGATCAGGTTTCGATGCTGATGGTCACGGTGCCGGTGTTTGTGCCGCTTGCGGCTCAACTGGGCATCAACGAGCTGGTTCTCGGCGTCGTCTATCTCCTGACCATGGAGATCGGACTGCTGACCCCGCCGTTTGGCCTGCTGTTGTTCGTGATGCGCGGCGTCGCGCCCGAGGGTATCGGCATGAAGCATATATATGCGGCAGTGACGCCATTCCTTGTCATCAAGCTCGCGGTATTGGCATTGATCGTCTGGCAGCCTGCCATCGGCACCTGGCTACCGGGGTTGATGGCGCACTGAGCCGTCTGTCCCGAACAGTCGCACCGGGCGACACGTGATCGCCAACCACGGCACTCTGTGCCGTTCTCCGGGCCCGCCATGACGCGGGCCCGGAAAGCTTACACAGAAGGCTCTCGCCGCCCCCGTTCATCTGCCACAGCCCGGCGGGGCCCAGCGCGATATCCTGTGCCTGCCCCGTCTCGACCGAATTCCGGCCTCCGCTGACATGCTAACCAGATCTGTGTGGGCGGCCTGACACCCGATCGGCCCGTCCTTCACAACGCCTCCACACATTCTGCGCGCGACCCCAACGCTCTGCCGCTAACTCGCGAAACATCTGACAGAGGCAGGGAGCGGCGAATGAAAATCACAAAATCCAGCGGAGGGTGGCCGACATCCGGACTGACCCTGCGCGACACGGCACTTTTGGTATCCATTGCTGTTGGAGCCTGTGCGGCCTCTGATCAGGAAGGGGAGATTGTGGCCAGAGCCATCAGCCCGCTCGAAGGGTATTGGACACTGAGCGATGCCCCCAATACCGTCTTGATAGAACCCTGTGAGACGGGATCAGAAAAGCTCTGCGGTCGGCTTGTTGTCTTTGAAGGGGACCCAAGCGCGCGCGACGCCTTCAACCCTGACCTTTTCGCCTGGGGGCAAAAGATCTGCAACAGTGTCGTCATCTCCGATCTCGAAGCAACCAAAGAGCCTCAGTCATATACAGGTCGATTTTATGATCCCGGAGAGGGCGAAGATCTCAATCTGATCATATCAATGACGTCGCACAATGTGATCGAAGCGCGCGCCTACTACGGAGCCAGCATTGACGAAGCGGTCGACCTGGGCGTGGCTGCCGCCACCGGTGAGCTACCCGTATTCGCGACGGTTTCCTACGCAACGCGTGCCATCATCGGCAAGAAACACCTGGGCGAGACCTTCAGCTGGGTCCGCACAGCACAACCGCAGCAACTGTGCAGCGACGCCCTCTGACCTTACTTTGAAGCCTGACGGAAGCAGGACAGGATCTGCCGCGCCGCCTCTCCTGTTGTGCGGCCATACGACGGTGATACGGAAACAGGGGAGTGGATTTCATAGATCCGCAGGCGGGTGAGCTTTTGATGTATTCTCCCGCAAACTCTTGAGAACAAAGACCAGCAGCGTTTGGCGTGCTACTCAACGACGCAAGACAAGGCTTTCTCTATTGTTCCGAGCCTGGATTCTTGCTTCATTCTCCCCGACAAGGGGACAATATTGATAAAAATACTTCACACTGCCGACCTCCACTTGGATTCACCACTCCGATCACTTGCGCTGAGAAATTCTGGCCTGCGCGACACCATTGCAGCAGCGTCCCGGAGTGCCTTCAGCCAGCTGATCGACCGCGCGATTTCCGAAGAGGTCGCCGCATTTCTGATTGCCGGTGATCTCTTCGACGGCAAGGAACGCACGGCTACAACCGGCGCTTTCTTGTTGGCAGAACTGGATCGGCTTGGTGATGCGGGTATCGAAGTCTTCTACATCAAGGGAAACCATGACGCGGAGAATCCGATAGCCGGAGCCCTCGACCTGCCCGCCCATGTCCATGTGTTCGACGCGCGCGGGGGCAAGAAACAACTGACCGATGACATCTGGATTCACGGTGTCAGCTTTGCCGATAGCCATGCCCCGGACAGCCTTCTCCCGCGCTTCAAATCACCGGTGCCGGGTGCGGTGAACATTGCCATGCTGCACAGCTCTCTTGGGGGGGCTGCAGGTCATGATGACTATGCCCCTTGCAGCATCACCGCGCTTGCAGAGATGGGGTTTGATTACTGGGCGCTTGGTCACATCCACAAGCGGCAGGTACATTCGCAAACACCATGGGTTGTGATGCCCGGCATGCCACAGGGCCGTGATATCGGCGAGGCTGGCCCCAAGTCCGCGACACTTCTTACGATTGATCGTGGATGCATCAATGTGAGTGAAGTGCCCACATCTGTCGTAGAATTTGTCCATACCGAGCTGGACGTGACTGAAGCCGACAATAACGAGACCCTGCGCGCACTGCTCAAGGCCCACCTAAAAGAGACGCGGCACGCAATCTCTGCACCCGCAGGCGTCCTCCGCTTGACTCTGACCGGTTGCCCTGCCCGCCATTGGAAATTCCTCAGGGACCGAGATGTCTGGAGCGAACAACTGGGCGAACTCGCCGAGAGCGCTGGCAATCTTTGGATCGACAAGCTGCTGTTCGCCTTTTCACCACCAAGCGCGAATGACACAGCCGGCAACGCCTCGGACGAGCTGGCCACAACCATGGCGACGATCCGCACGGAACCGGGGTTCACGGAGCTCGCGCGCACCGAGGTTGAGACAGTTCTGCAAGCTCTGCCTGCCACGATACGCGACAGACTGATGGCGGATGAAGCCGAGCGAGATGCCTTGGTCGAGCGCCTCGCGAAAGCGGGCGCAGACCTTGTGCTCGCGCAGATGAAGGGCGTGGAGAAATAATGCGGATCCAACGGCTTTCCCTCGACCGTTTCGGCCATTTTACCAACCGGCAGTTCGACTTCGGACCTGCGGGTGATGGTCATGATTTTCACATCATCTATGGCCCCAACGAAGCTGGTAAAACCACCACGATGGAAGCCGTCTTGCGCCTATTTTACGGCTTTCCAATACGCGAGAGCTACGCGTTCAAGCACCCGCGCAAGAACCTGAAAATCTCCGCGATGCTGGATTTCGACGGGGAGCTGCGAAATTTCACCCGTCTGCCTACCAGTAACGGCGCGCTGGTGGATGATACTGGTACTCCCGTACCGGAAGCGGCGCTGTCCGCTCATTTGGCCGGCCTGTCAGAACTGGATTACCGCCGCCTTCTCTGCCTCGACGATGAAACGATCGAAAGGGGCGGCGAAGAAATCGCCAACGCTGAAGGCGATATAGGGCGCCTGCTTTTTTCTGCTGCGGCGGGGGTCGCCGATCTCAGCAGCGTTTTGGACGGTATTCGTGAAAGGGCTGACGCGCTCTGGAAAAAACGCGGCCGCACCACACGCATCGCAGAACTAAAACGCGCCCTGATGGAAGTCGAAAAGGACATCAAGGCGCGCGACGTGACGGCCAGCGCGTGGAAGGCGCTCAAACGAGATCTTGGGAAGGCACAGGTCGCCGAACAGGCAGCGCGCACGGCACGCGATGCGTTAAACAGAGCGAAGGCCCGCACAGAGGCGCAACGACGCGCCCTGCCGCTGATCGCTGAGATACGCGAGCTTGAGCAAAACATAGCGCCTTGGTCCGATTATCCCGAGCATCTCGACTTTCATCCCGAGCGCCTGATTGAGCTGCGCAGTGATCGCGGCGTCGCCACGCAGAACATTGCACGCCTGACCGATGAAATCGCGGCACTGGAAAAAGATCGCGCAGCGCTCACGGTTGCGCCAGAGCGTCTTGAGCTCGCAACCGCCTTGGAAACGCTGGAGGACCTTGCTGCGCGCGACCGCACTGCACATCTCGACCTCAAAAGGCGACAGGACGAACATCAAGCGGCAGAGACAGCCATGCGGCAGGCAGCCGTAGATCTAGGCATCACATCGCCGGATACGGATCTGCAAGACCTTATCCTGTCGAGCGCCGATATCGCCGAATTGGAGACTGCCGGGGAGCGGCTGCGCTTGGCCATTTCAAAAGAAGCGGCCGAGGCCGACGAAGTCGTAGAACTGCAAGAGCGCGTGGACGCCGCCACCCAAGCCTTACAAGCTGACATGCCATCCTCTGAGGCTCCGGAAAAGGTTGGTGACATTCTGCTCCGGTTTGATGCGGACAGCCTTGCGCCCGCCCATGCAGCTGCGCTGCAAGCAATCGGGGTTGCGCAGGCAAAGCTCCGACGAGCCCTTTCGGCGCTCGCGTTCAACGGTGTCACATTCGACGCGCCGCCCGTCTGCCCCAGTTCGCGCCAGCAGGCAATAATCTGGTCCGAACGCCATCAGGACGTGTTGCGCGAGCTTCGTAAGACGACGGACAAACGGGACGAGTACCTAGAGGACGCGGAGGCGCGCGCCGCCCACGCCAACGCACTGACACGGAGTGCAAACGTTGTCTCTGACGCAGAATCTGAGGAGTTGCGCGGACTGCGTGACGCTCGATGGTCAGAGCATCTCGCGGCATTAGACACCGGCACTGCCAACAGTTTTCACACGGCGATGCAACTGCATGACAATGCCGCAGATACGCGATTGGCGCAGCATCGCGAACTGGCACAGCTGCGCGAGATTTCACAGGCCGAGGCCGAGGCGCGCGCACGCGCAGCACAGACCGAAACGCGTCTCGCATCCCTGCGCCAAGAACTCTCTAACATTGAGGCGGCGGTCCATGCGGCGGCAAACCAAGTGGGGCTTGCCGCCAGCATCATGCCTGTCGAGTGGCTGGAATGGGTGCATCGACACGAGGTGGCCAGTGACGATGCTCAGGCCCTTTGGGAAACGCAAGAGGCGCATCAATCAACACTGCAGCGCGCCGACGCCCTGATGGCAGAGCTTTCAGCTGTCCTGCCGGTCGCTCCTGCAGATCTCGATATCGCCCTGAAAACGGCAAGACGTCTGACCGAGGAGGAGCGCAAACAAGCAGAGATGCGTGTAAAGGCCGAGCACGTACTGCAACAGGCGCAACGTGATCTTTGCCGTCGTAGAGAGCGCCACGCAGACGCACTTAAAGCCAAGGAAAGTGCCGACCGGACCTGGCGCGCGCTTGTCAATGACCTTGCCGGAGCGCTGCTTTCGCCAGAACGTCTGATGGCCTCTTTGGAACCGCTGCGCGCCTTGCGCGAGTACGAGCAGACCCGCGCGAATGCTGCGCGAAGGGTCACAACAATGCAGGCAGACCAAAAGCAGTTCATCACGGAAGTCAGCACCTTAGCACACGCTCATGATGTTCCAGCCCAAACCACGGCCGCCGAAACATACGCGGCGCTCAAATCACTCGCCGAAGACGCGCGCTCGGCCCAGGAGAAGCGCGAGGCAATCGACACTGCAATAACGGCCGCCAAGGCCGACAAAGACACCCACACAAAGGCGCAAAACGCCATCGATCAAGAGGCCGCGGCGATCGCATCAATCTTCCCAAAGCCTGACGCGCTGCAGGATGTTGATCGTCTGCGTGAGGTCGTAACCCGCGCACAGAAGGTGATCGAAGACCGCGCTTTGCTTGAAAAGCGCACCCGCGAAGTCCTGTCCGAGCTTGAAACCACCGATATGGAGGCGGCTCGGGCTGAGCTTTCTCAAACCTCGGTCGCCGCACTGGAGGCCGCACTGGAAAGCCACGGCTCCGACCTTGCCCACGCCGAAGAAGAGCTGACCCGATCAATCCAAGCGCGGGTCACGGCGGAACATGCCCTTGCCGCGATCAAGGGCGACGACGCAGTTGCCACGCTGGTCGAACAAAAGGCGATGCTGGAACTTCAGTTGGAGGACGCTGCAGTGGAGCATCTTGAGTTGTCCTTGGGTCATCACCTCGCCTCCGACGCAATTCGACGCTACCGTGACAGTCACCGCAGCGGAATGCTAACGGCGACAGAGCAGTGTTTCTCCAGCCTCACACACGGTGCCTACCCCTCCCTCAGCACCCAGATCGACAAGGATAGCGAGGTTTTGCTGGCCGTTGACAATAATGGCGTCAGCAAAAGGGCGGATGAAATGTCAAAGGGCACGCGGTTCCAGCTGTATCTGGCACTGCGTGCAGCGGCGCACGATCAGCTTGTCGCTCAAGGCACGACACTTCCCTTTTTCTGCGATGATATTTTTGAAACCTTCGATGAGGCGCGCACCAGTGCCGCGTGTCGCGTCATGGAAACCATAGGTAGACGCGGACAGGCGATTTATCTGACCCATCATCGGCATGTGGTCGAGATCGCCAAGGCCGTTTGCACCACGCCACCCATTGTTCATGAGCTTTAGAGCGCGGCGGCCTTGGCGGATCTGTCTTAGCCCGAGGGCATCACATAGTGGAGTTGTTGGTGGTGCTTGCGTGCCCGGCCCCGGATATCACTCCACACGGTAGGACAAACCGCCGACGATCAACGTTTTTCTCCGCCATATGCTGTAAGGCTGCTCGCAAGTGTGACGCCATACGAGAGCCAGTTGCCTTGCCGTTTCACGTCATGCCAGCTCTTTGGCGTGTTCGCGAAGGACAAACTTCTGGATTTTGCCCGTGGAGGTGCGTGGGATCGGCATGAACACGAACTGTCCCGGTACTTTGTAGGACGCCAGCTGCTCCTTGCACCACGCACGCAAAACTGTCGCATCCACGGTTTCACCGCCGACCAATTCCACAAAAGCGCAGGGCGTTTCGCCCCATTTTTCATGAGGCATCGCAACCACTGCGACAGTCTCAACCGCAGGATGGCGATACAGCGCTTCTTCCACCTCGATCGACGAAATATTCTCGCCCCCCGAAATGATGATGTCCTTGGAGCGATCCTTGAGCTGGATATAGCCGTCCGCGTGACGCACCCCCAGATCACCGGAATGGAACCATCCCCCTGCAAAGGCCGCCTGCGTGGCCGCAGGATTGCGAAAGTAGCCCTTCATCACGACGTTGCCGCGAAACATCACCTCGCCCATGGTTTTGCCGTCACGCGGCACGGGCTGCATGGTTTCGGGGTTCAACACGTCAAGACCTTCGAGCGGCAGATAGCGCACGCCCTGACGGGATTTCAGCGCCGCTTGTTCCGCCGCAGGCAGGTTTGACCAGTCTTGATGCCAGTCATTCACCACGGCGGGTCCGTAGGTTTCGGTCAGCCCATAAAGATGCGTCACGTCGAAACCTGCGGTTTTCATATCTGCCAACAGCTTTTCGGGCGGCGGGGCCGCGGCCGTGAAGACCTGAACCGTCTGGCTGAGAGGGCGTTTTTGAGCTTCGGGGGCAGAGATCATCAGAGACATCACGATCGGTGCGCCGCAGAGATGGGTGACGCCCTCCTCCGCCAAGGCGGTCCAGATCGGCTCTGCCCTGACCTGGCGCAAACACACATGGGTTCCGATAATCGCCGACAGGGTCCAGGGGAAACACCAGCCGTTGCAGTGGAACATGGGCAGGGTCCACAGATAGACCGCATGTTTCGCCATCGAGGTGGTCAGCGCATTGCCCTGCGCCAAGAGGTAAGCACCACGATGATGCGAGACCACGCCCTTCGGGTCGCCGGTGGTGCCGGAGGTGTAGTTGATTGAAATCGCGTCCCATTCATCCAGCGGCATCAGCCAGACAAAATCGGGATCACCCGTGGCGAGAAACGCGTCATAGTCCTGCAGATCAGTTTGGATCTCAGCCTCGGAGAACTCAGGATCATTGTACTGAATGATCAGCGGCTTCACTGTTGCCAGTGCCAGCGCCTCTTGCACCAGAGGCATGAATTCGCGATCCACAATGACCACTTTCGACATGGCGTGGTCCAGCTGAAACGCGATCACGGATGCATCAAGGCGCGTGTTCACCGAGTGCAAAACTGCACCGCACATGGGCACACCATAGTGGCATTCCAGCATCGCAGGCGTATTGGCCAGCACGGCAGACACCGTATCCCCACGCCCGATGGCCTGCTGCGCCAAAGCAGACGCCAGTTGGCGCGACCGCGCATAAAACTCCGCATAGCTGCGACGCAATGCGCCATGCACGATCGCTGTGTGTTCCGGAAAGACCAACGCTGCCCGTTCCAGAAATGTCAGCGGTGTCAGCGGCTGGTGGTTTGCGGGATTGCGGTCCAGGTCGGTGTCGTAGGGGTTCGCACTCATGCCTCAGGCGTCCTGCCAATGGGGGCTGCGCTTTTCAATGAATGCGCTGATACCTTCGCGCGCGTCCTGCGCCAGCATATTTTCGACCATCACGCTGGAGGCGTAGTCATAGGCGTCAGACAGCGACATGTCGCGCTGCGCGTAAAAGGCACGTTTTCCGGTCGCCAGTGTCATGCTGGATTTGGATGCGATCTTGCGTGCAAGCTCCATCGTCGTGTCTTGCAACACGTCTGGCGCAACGGCGTGGTTTACAAGACCGATCTCCGCCGCCCGCGTGGCTGACGTCATATCGCCCGTCAGCAACATCTCCATCGCGTGTTTGTTCGCCACGTTGCGCGACAGCGCCACCATCGGGGTGGAGCAGAACAGCCCGATATGTACGCCCGGCGTGCTGAATGATGCGCTATCCGACGCAATCGCCAGATCGCAGCTTGCAACCAGCTGGCAGCCGGCGGCAGTCGCAACACCGGTGACTTCGGCGATGACCGGCTTGGGGCAATTCACGATGCCCTGCATGACGCCCGCACACATCGACATGATCTTGGCAAAATAGGCTTTGCCACCATCGTCTGCGCTGCGTCCCGCCGTCATTTCCTTCAGGTCGTGACCGGCACAAAACGCAGGACCGTTGGCGGCCAGAACAACGACGCGCACGGCTTGGTCCGCCCCCGCTGCATCAAAGGCCGCGCCGAGCTCTGCCAGCATCGCCTCGGACAGTGCATTGCGCCGCCCAACATCATTCAGTGTCAGCCGTAGAATTCCGCTCGCGTCCAGATCACGCTGCAGGATGTCGGAGGTGGTCAAGACGATACTCCTTTCGGGGTTTCAAACTATGTTGATTTCTACACTGTCAGCCAAAGTATTGGCGATAAAGCAATATCGATGCGCGCGGTCCTGCATTTGCGCCAGTTCTTCGGTGGTCACGGCAAACCCGGTGTCGAAACGCACCACAGGATGCAGATCGATCCGGGTCACTGACATTTGCCCCTTTGGGTTTTTGCCCAGATGCGCCTCAGCGTAATCGTGATAGCTTGCCACCGGCCAACCCGCTTTGGCCGCCAGCGCCAGAAAGGTCATCATGTGGCAACTGGACAGCGCCGAAGCCAGCGCCTGTTCGGGGTTTGTGTTGTCCGGATCTCCGCCCCAATCTGGGGCGGAGTCCACAAGCATGTCATAGCGGTTGTTGTACTGAACCGTATGTTCGTTGGAATATGTCCCTGTCTGAAACACAGGTGCCGCACGCTGCCAATGCAGCTCAATGGCGAGGTCTGACATTTGAATGGCCTTTGCTGAAGATGCCTTACGCCGCTGCGATCTGCTTTTTGGGATCATAGAACGGACGCTCACAGATGGTCGCACGGGCGGGGCCGGAATTGGTTACCACCTCGACCTCTGCGCCGATGTTGGCATGCTCTGCGGCAACCATGGCCAATGCGATGTTCTTCTCCAGACGTGGTGAATAGACCGCGGATGTCACCTTGCCGATTTCCTCACCGGCGGACTGCACCCCCCAGAAGGTCGTGTTGGGCCCGGTGAGTGGCGCACCGTCGAGGATCAGACCCACCTGCTTGCGGCTGACGCCTTCCTCCTTGATCCGGCGCAGCGCGGCTTTGCCGATAAAGTCGGCCTCCATGTCAAGGTTCACCAGCCGGTCAAAACCCAGCTCGAACGGGTTGGTACCCATGTCCGCATCCGCGTGATAGGATAGCATCCCGCCCTCGATACGCCGGATGGACGACGTGTGACCAGGCTTCAGGCCAAACTCCAGCCCCGCGGCCATGATCGTCTCCCAAAGTAGATCACCCTTGGAGCCGTCACGCAGGTAGATCTCATACCCCAGCTCGCTCGACCAGCCGGTGCGGGACACCACCAGCGGGATGCCGTTCAGTTCAACCTCCCGCAGCCAGTAGTAGCGCAGGTCCATAATCTCGTCACCGAACAGCGCTTTCATGATCTCACCCGACATGGGACCCTGCAATTGCAGCGGCGAGACATCAGGTTCACCAATCGTGACATCAAGGCCGGAATTGATCGCAACCCCTTGCGCCCACAGCAGAATGTCACTGTCGGCCAGCGAAATCCAAAAGTGGTTTTCAGCGAGGCGCAGCAAGATAGGGTCATTCAAGATGCCGCCATCGGCGTTTGTGATCAGAATGTATTTGCACTGCCCCACAGCCATCTTGGACAGGTCACGGCAGGTCAGCATCTGGGTGAATTGCGCGGCATCCGGACCGGTAATTTCGACCTGCCGCTCAACCGCAACATCACACAGGATCGCGTCGTTCACGAGGTTCCAGAAGTTCTGCTCCGGATCCCCGAAATCACGTGGGATATACATGTGATTGTAGACCGAAAACCCTTGCGCGCCCCAACGCACAGTTGCGTCAAAATAGGGCGATTTGCGGATCTGTGTGCCGAAACCAAAATCATCTGCGTGCATTGAAACGTCCTCCCGTTTTGTCCGTGATCCTCCCGACCACAAACTGCCAAACTCTGTCCGAGATATAGTCCGAGAGAGGCAGCGACTGTGGTCTGAAGTTTTTCAATTCGCAGACTGGTCAGGCCGTTTATTGCCCTCCAACAGGACCGATTGGACCGGCTTGCCTATTTTTGACGTTCGCAGATGCCAGCTTTGCGATACTGGGCAAGGCTGACTTCACCTGCCGCGTCGCGAAATGAGTCATGTAGCGATCAATGCCGAGATCTTCGGCATGAAACTCTTCCATCAGATCCTGAAACGCAGAGAGCGTGGGGGTGATCACCTTCATGATGTAGTCGACCCCGCCACCCGTGGCGATGCAGTCAATGATCTCGTCCCGACTGTTGATGAAGGCCTCGAAACGATCAAAGTCTATCTTCCGGTGACGGCTCAACGAGACTGTCACAATCACTTGGGCGAAATCAGCCAGTTGCGCCAATGCGATGTCAGCATGATAGCCACGAATATACCCGGCAGCTTTCAACCGTGTCAGCCGTGCCCAGCAGGGCGTCGCCGAAAGACTGCAAATCTCTGCCAGTCTTGCTTTGCTCAACTGGCCGTGTCTTTGCAGCGCACTCAGAATACGAATGTCTGCGGCATCAAGGGCAAGCTGTTTCATTCACGTCGTCCTTACGGTCTTAGTCATTTGCAGAATGCGGTCATCGACGGTTCTAGCCTGCCCCACCCGCGCCAACGCCCTCTTTTGCGACAAGTATCCACTTTTAACGCCCCGCTGACCTGCGCGCTTTCCCCAACTTCATTGGCGGAGAAAAACGATCTCTTGGCGGTACACCGGCTCGGTGATTGACAATTTGACGAGCAGTAGATTCCTTAGCAGCCGATCATACCTGCTATAGCGACGATGCTACCGACACATCGCGTTCGGCTGTCGCGACAACTGGAACAATGTGCATCGCGATTAGTTTGCCAAACCATACTAGGTCGGTCAGCGCCGAAGAACGTATGACCTGTACACACGGTACTCCCAAGCGCATGAAAGTGTCCGCGGCGTTTGAACTCAAGCGGCAGGAGGCAACAGTGGTAACGACCTCCCAAACGACGACGTACCTTTACCGGATGGCAATGCCGGGTCACATCTGCCCCTTTGGGCTGAAATCAACACGTAGGTGATCGCGTTGATCCTGCAGGGCCATTCCAACCAGTCGGCAACATTGCGGCGCGGCGTCGCGCGCCAGACCGTCAAGGTCCATCGACGCAACATCGACCGTTAATTGATGATCACGTCGCAGGCAGAATTATTCGCGATGCTGAACTGCCTTGTTCTGCGCAGGTGAAGCACGACAGAGAGATGAGGGGATTTGTTACCGCCCAGCCCCCGCGATCACATGCTTCCCGAACACTCGAAACTTTCGTTTGGATCCTCTTTGAGCGCCTCACGGCAGGCCGCGCCTGTCAAAACTCGAACAGAGTCACCACTTCGACCTATTCGTCTGCCCCAGCAGTTTACAACTCACACCTGATCATTCCTGCTGGAGGCAAAAGCCCCACTTCGGTCTGCACGGGCTCAGCACTATGGTTAAACCAGAACTCTTCTGTCGCGGTGCGGCGGGTACGGACCCCTTCAGGCATTTTGCGCAACGCCAGCCCCGCCGCTGTGCCAATGATCGTGATCAACTGATCCAGACCATCCGCATCAAGCCAACCACCACAATAGGTCTGTCTGCCCATTCGCATCGCTACCGGAGCGCCCTGCGCAGTCACAAGGATCACTTCGGCGTCCCCTTCCAATACCTCCAGATAGCGGTGTACCGCGCCGCCATTCGTAAGCGCGACAGGCATATCCGGCCGCAGGCTTTCCACTCGGGAAACAGTCACATCAAGCCCGACAAGCGCAGGTGGCAGCGGATCGGTCGGGATGTTGAAGTGATCATCCCGCGCACCACTACGGGGCCCATAAAGGACTTCGGCATCGCTCTGTTCCAGCGAGGCTTTCAAATCCGCTGGCATATGCATCATGCCTGGCGCGAGTATCAGCCTATAGTCGGCGAAATCGCGCACCTCGGCGGGAAGGATATCAATCGTAAGACCGGCCCGCCGAAGCGCTTTATAGTGGTCGAGGATCAGTTGGAAATAGCTGAGCCCCGCGCCATGCGGCTGCGTCGACCAAGCCCAATCGGCGTCATAATCAAACAAGATCGCCACTTGAGCCTGTGCGGACTGGACCTCAGGCGCGTCTTCCAGCTCCCTCGCCACGTCGCGTGCCTCCTCGATGGCAGGTGCGTCCTTGCTGTCGGGGCGCAGAAGTCCTGCGTGCATCTGTTCTTGTGCGAACGGAGCTTGCCGCCAGCGAAAATAACAAACCGCC
Source organism: Tritonibacter sp. SIMBA_163 (assembly GCF_046535935.1). Taxonomy (NCBI): domain Bacteria; kingdom Pseudomonadati; phylum Pseudomonadota; class Alphaproteobacteria; order Rhodobacterales; family Paracoccaceae; genus Tritonibacter; species Tritonibacter sp. SIMBA_163. Next base: position 27,834 of record NZ_JAWJBP010000017.1, on the reverse strand, counting down.
TCAGCCCCATGGGCGAAGGCCTCCCAGGTCCAAAGTCGCACCATTCCCGGCAACGGCGCCGGATTGTAGGGGGCCCAGTTCACCGGGCCCGGCTGCTGCTCCATCACCCACCAACGCCCGCGCCCGACAGCACGGTAGAGATCGTGATGCAGCGCCTGGAAATCGGGATCGCCCTGCCGTGCATAGGCGCGTTGTTCTTCGGGCGTCGCACCGACGCGGTCCTCTAGGAACCCAAGCGGATAGCTGTCCCACGTCGCAATTTCCAGATCCTCTCCCAGCTTGAAGTGATCAAAATCGGTGATCCGCCCCATGTAGTTATGAGAAATCGGCGCGGTAGAGCATGCCTTGATAATGTCCACCTGAGCGCGGTTGAAGGCCACCACCTGATCCGAACTGAAGCGTTTGAACGCAAGCACATGCGCGGGGTTAGGTTCCGTCACCGTCAGGTTTGGCAGGCCGATCTCGGAAAAACTGCGGTATTCCATAGACCAGAACACATTGCCCCAAGCCGCGTTCAGGGCATTGATGTCGCCATCGAAAGTCTCAAACAACCAGTCGTGAAAAGCCACTTTGGCGGCGTCGGAATAGCTGATGGTCGTATCATGACATCCATATTCGTTGTCAGTCTGCCATGCTGCCACATAGGGATTGCCGCCGTAACGCTCCGCCATCAGACGGGTGATGCGCTGGCTCTCGGCAAAGTAGCCTTTGTGACTGAAGCAGTAATGCCGCCGTGATCCAAACCCGCGCACCTGCCCCTGTGCATCCACAGCGAACATGTCCGGGTAGCGATCTGCCATCCAACGCGGCGGCGTCGCTGTGGGCGTTCCCAATACCACCTGCAGGCCCTGCGCACCAAGCGTCTCGATCGCGCGATCAAGCCAATCCCAGTGCAGCTCACCTGGGTTAGGTTCGATCTTTGACCAGGAGAACTCACCGATGCGGACCCACGTAAGGCCTGCCTCTTTCATCCGCGCGGCGTCCTGAGCCCAGATTTCTTCCGGCCAATGTTCGGGGTAGTAGCAGATGCCAAGGGTTCGTTTCATGATCGTCTCACAAGATAACTTGATGTTCACGCTGCCCCACGAACGATGTCGGCGCAGCGAAGGTCTGACCAGCGGGGGAGCGGTCCAGTCCCTCGGCTGCTGTGGTGATGTAAAGAGTGGAAAGATCCGCCCCACCAAAGGCCGGGCAGGAGGACTGTGGGGTTGGCACGGAAACAGATGCCAACAAGGCCCCTTCAGGACTGTAGCAGGCCACGCGCCCTGCGCCCCATTGCGCGTTCCAGAGGTTGCCATCCGCGTCCACGACCGCGCCATCGGCGCCAAAATCCTCGGCGCTGAAATCAAGATAGACTTCAGCCTCCCCTTCAGGCCAACCGGACTGAACCGCCAGCGGCTGGCGCAAGATCGTGCCCACATTGGTGTCGGTATAATACGCACAGGAGCGATCAGGCGCGAAGCAGATCGCGTTTGAAATGGTCACATCCGACACCAGTTGGCGCAACTCGCCGCGATAGTAGCGATAGATGGCCCCTGCCCCTTTTTCTGCGTGAAAGCCCATGGTGCCGATCCAAAATCCCCCCCACGGATCCGCGCGCCCATCATTGGAGCGTGTTGTCGGATTATCCGCCTCCAGAGGACACAAAAGCACGCGCTCTTCGCTCAAGAGGTCGAACCGCCAAAGGCCAGTTTGGCTGGCGATGACCAGCGTATCATGATCCACCCAACCGGCAGCAGAGACGCATTCGTCAAACTGCCAGATGCGCGTCTCATCCCCCTCGACCGAGAGCATCCGCTTGCCGAGAATGTCGAACCAAAAGAGCTGCTGGCGCTCCGGGTGCCAAAGCGGTCCCTCTCCGAGTGCACAGGCCACATCACTGAAAACCGACGCGTTCACGAAAACGCCTCGTCATAGGCACGAACCATTTTCCGTGCGTTGGCTGCGATCTCTGCAACCGTATAGCCGGGCTGAAAGAGATTTGACCCGATCCCGAAACCACTGATCCCCGCCGCCTTCCAATCGGCAAAATTCGCAGGCCCCACGCCGCCCACCGCATAGGTCGCGGTACCCGCAGGCAGGATCGTCTTGATCGCCCTAAAGCCATCAACTCCGAGTTTGAAAGCGGGGAAGAATTTCAGCCCATCCGCCCCCGCGCGCAGTGCGGTGAGTGCCTCAGTCGGGGTGAACACACCGGGAAAGGACAGCATCCCTGCCGTTTTGCTCGCCGCGATGACCTCTGGGTTGCAATCGGGCGAGACGACCATCTGCGCACCAATGTCCTGAAGACGCGCGACGGATTGCGTGTCAAGCACGGTCCCTGCCCCGATCAGCGCCCCGCCCGAAGCATGATCCACCATCGCAGAAATACTGTCGAAAGGACTGGGCGAATTCAGCGGCACCTCAATGCGCGTAATTCCGGCTTCGATAAGCGCGTCTGTGACAGGCAATGCTTCCTCGGGTGTAAGCCCCCGCAGGATGGCAATAATATTGCGGCTCATGGATTTATCCTTACTTCATTTGAGCGCGGGCGGCGCTGAGACCGGCCAGCGTGGCTTTTTCCGCTTCAAAGATCTCGACCGTCGCGCCCCCTATTCTGAGAGCTGTGGCGTAGGCCTGCGCGATTGCATTGTCGCCCACGACCACAACCGGGCTCCCCCGCCAGGCGTCACGCATCGCCGCGACCTCCATGCCGAGCAAATATCCTGAGGCGCGCGCACGTGCCGCGACCGGATCAAGATCGTTCAACAAAGCTGCAGCCCGCAGACCAAAGAGCGCGTTGGCCAGGTGATCCGGCCTGGCAGCGCCATCCCGACACCCCGCGTCGAAGGCTTGATCGTCCCAGCCTTCATGCGCCAGCGTATGCCGTAGCACGGAATGGTCGCTGACCAGTTGGAACAACTCACCCGACATAAAGGTCGAAAACCCGGTGATACTGCCCTTTTGAACCGAAACCCATTTGGTATGAGTGCCGGGCAGACAAATGACCCCGTCTAGCTTTAAGTGGGTCGCAAAGACGCCGGCGATCTGGGTTTCCTCGCCGCGCATCACGTCGGCAGGTTCGGGTTGTTTTACACCTGACAGGATATGCACGCGAAGACGCTTGTCCCCTGTTGCAACGCGTGTTGCGGTTTCAAACGAGGGCGGCCTGCACGGAGTTGCCATGTAGGGGGCCTCCGCCCAGCCCTGCCGTGAGCCCGCCATGCCGCAGCACACCACTGTCACTTCCCCGTCCGAGGTCAGATACGGCTCCAGCAAGTTCAAAAGTGTCTGCTCATACTCAGCGGGTGTCAGCCGCGACATGCCTTTGTCAGAATCGATGCGGCAAAGCGGCACCCCATCCGCCCCCATCGGCCAAAGCCGCAGATGCGAGGTGCCCCAATCCACCGCCACCCATTGGGCCGGAGTATGGTTCAGATCACTCATCCTGACACCACAACGCCACCATCCACCACCAGCGCCTGACCAGAGATCATGCGACTGGATTTGGACGCCAGGAAGAGTGTCGATTCAACAATATCCTGGGGTGCGAGATGGTCTTTCAGGCACTGGCGCTCAAGATGCGCGGCAAGCGCCTCCGGCGTCGCCCATTTGTCGAGCTGTTTGTCGGTCAGCACCCAGCCCGGCGCAAGCGCGTTGGCACGGATGCGGTCAGGCCCGAATTCACGGGCAAGGCTCCTGGTCATGCCGTTGATACCGGAATTGGCAGTGGTATAGGCCGGATATCCACTGTTCCCCATCATGTAGCTGATCGACGTGAAATTCACGATTGCGCCACCGCCAAGCTGCTGCATCCCCGGCAGCACCGCCTGGCAGGCGAAAAAGTATGCCTTGAGATTGATTGCCTGCGACCAGTCCCAGAAATCCTCGTCAACATCGAGTGTCGCGTGGCGCTGATCATTCGCAGCGTTATTGACCAACACGCCGATAGGGCCATGCGTGTGTGCGGCATGTGCAATCGCAGCTTTCAGCGCAGCGATATCGGTAATATCACATTGGACAAATAGCGGTCTGTTGCCGGTCTCCCTCTCCATCCGTTCGACAAACTCACTGGCGTCAGAGCGCCCGACAAAAGCCACCTTCGCCCCCTGTTTCAGAAAGCCTTCGGTCAGTGCCGCTCCAATACCAGAACCGCCGCCAGTGATGAAAACGGAGGCCCCCTCAAGGTCACGGAAAGTTGCGTTAAGATCCATATCAGTGGCTCTCCCTTGTCACGGGCCGAGTATCCTTACCCACCAGGAAATCCAGATCCGCGCCCCTGTCGGCCTGCAGGACGTGATCGACGTAGAGTTTCGCATAGCCGCGGGTGTAGTGCGGCTCGTCCGGTCGCCACGCCGCGCGGCGCGCCTCCATTTCTTCTGTTGAGATCAACAGCTCCAGTTCGCCCCTTGAGGCAGACACGCTGATCCGGTCGCCGGTTTTTACCAGTGCCAGCGGTCCACCCGCCTGTGCCTCGGGCGAAACATGCAAAATGACCGTCCCAAAAGCGGTGCCGGACATGCGCGCATCAGAGACGCGGATCATGTCCTTCACCCCTTGGGTCACCAGTTTGCGTGGGATCGGCATATTCCCCACCTCCGGCATCCCCGGATAGCCCTTCGGTCCACAACCCTTGAGCACAAGAATGGTCTCTGCCGTCACGGGCAAATCCTCGCGGTCGATATTGGCCTTCATGTCCTCAATGCTCTCAAACACATAGGCCTCGCCCTCGTGTTCCAGAAGATGGTCCGAAGCCGCAGAGGGCTTCACGATCGCGCCGTTGGGTGCAAGGTTGCCGCGCAGCACCCGCAAGCCGGCAGCTGGTTTCACGGGCGCGTCAAAACGGTGGATCACGTCTTCGTTGAAGCACTCAGCCCCGTCTGCATAGGCCGCAATATCGCCGCCCAGCACCGTCTTGGCGTTGCGCAGATGGCCCTGGCCCTGCAATTCCTTCAGCACCACCGGCATGCCGCCAGCGTAGCAAAAGTCTTCCATCAAGTATTGGCCCGAGGGCATGCAGTTGACCAGCAATGGGATCTCGGACCCGATCTCGAAATCCTTCAGGTCCAGCTCCACGCCAACCCGACCGGCCATTGCCAGAAGATGCACCACCGCATTGGTGGAGCCCCCGACGGCGGCATTTGCGAGGATGGCGTTTTCAAACGCCTGTTTGGTCATCACGTCAGAAGGCTTCAGGTCTTCCTCGACCATTTCGACGATCCGTTTCCCCGTGAGATGAGCCAGTGCCATGCGACGTGAATCTACCGCTGGAAGTGCGGCGTTGGTTGGCAGCGATAGGCCCATGGCTTCCACCAAGGACGCCATAGTCGATGCCGTGCCCATGGTCATGCACACTCCCTTTGAACGGCTCATGCCCGACTCCGCACTCATGAAGTCCTTCAGGGTCATTTCGCCCGCACGCACCGCTTCAGAGAATTTCCACACGTCAGTGCCAGACCCGATATCCTGACCGCGGTATTTGCCGTTCAGCATTGGACCGGAGGAGACGACGATAGACGGCAGGTCGACCGAAGCCGCCCCCATCAGCTGGCCCGGAGTGGTCTTGTCACACCCACCGAGCAGCACAACACCGTCAATCCCATATGCGCGGATCGATTCCTCCACATCCATCGCCAGAAGGTTGCGAAACAGCATGGCCGTGGGCTTCATCTGAGTTTCGCCCAGGCTCATCACCGGGAACTCCACCGGAAAGCCGCCCGCCTCCCAGACCCCGCGTTTCACACCCTCAGCAAGGTCACGCAGGCCAGAGTTACACGGCGTCAACTCGGACCAGGTATTGCAGATTCCGATGATCGGTCGCCCGTCAAAGGCATGATCTGGATAGCCTTGGTTCTTCATCCAGGATCGGTGAATGAAGCCGTCCTTATCCAGCTTGCCGTACCAGCCACGGCTGCGACGGTCTTTGGTCATAGTTTTTCTCCTTCGATCACCCAGATCGTTTCAGGGAATTGCCAGGGAAGCGTCAGCCCCTGCTGCATCAGGATCTGACCGCTGAGTGTGAGCGCCCCGTCCTTCAGTGCCGTGCGTCCCCGAGAAAGGTGGTGCAGCTCGTCGCGGTTGACGAGATCGATCCGGTAAAGCGCGAATGGATCGAGGTCGGTCAGCCGCAACGGGCGCGGCATGATCTGATGCGACGTGCGCGCCTTACCAGCAAAAACCACAAATCGACTGCCGTCGGCCGCCTGCTGCTGTTCTGCAATGACGCTGTCATCCGCACTATCGAGGCGCAGGATGTCCGCACCCATCCGCCAATGGCGGTTGTCTTTCCACCAGGAGGTGACGCGGGTGAGAACGTCGGCCTCCACCTCGGTTAATTCGCGTGGGTCCATCTCGAACCCCATGTGTCGCTGCGCCGCGACCCAGGCGCGCATGTGGATGTCGATCATCCGCCCCGACGTATGGCACCGACGCGGCCCGACATGCGAACCTGTAACCGGCAGCGGCAGGAACAGCGCCGCATCATGCTGGATACGCAGCCGCTCCAGTGCGTCGTTGCTGTCGGACAGCCAAACCCGCTGCGTGAGGCTCAGAATTCCGGCATCAATCCGCCCGCCACCTGAAGCACAGCTCTCGATTTCGACCTCCGGAAAAGCCGTACGCAGGTCTCGCAGAAGCGTATAAATGCCCTCAGATTGTGCCGCATCAGCGACGGGTAACAAACGGTTGTGATCCCATTTCAGGTAGTCGATCCGGTTTGTGCTCAGGATCGTTGAAAGCTTCTCGAACAGGTGGTCCCGCACCTCGCCTCTCGACAGGTCCAGCACACGCTGTTGGCGCCCCTCGATCTGATCGACAGGCCCAAGAATCCAGTCCGGATGCGCCCGCGCCAGATCGCTGTCGAGGTTCACCATCTCCGGCTCGACCCACAGGCCGAAGGTCATGCCGAGGCGTTCGACATGGTCGATCAGTGGCGTCAGCCCCTCGGGCCATTTGCGGCGGTCAATGTCCCAATCGCCCAACGATGAGGTGTCATCATCACGTTTCCCGAACCACCCATCGTCAAGCACGAAACGTTCAGCGCCCAGCTTGGTCGCCCGCTCTGCGATCTCGCTCAGCACGCCGAAGTCATGCTTGAAATAGACCGCCTCCCAGCAATTGTAGTGCACCGGGCGTGGGATATCGGGCTTTGGCCAAACAACCACATGGTCGCGCAGCAGGCGTTGAAAGGCAGTCGCACATCCGTTGAAACCGCGTTGAGACACTGCCAGATATAGCGGCGCGCTGCGAAACCTGGTGCCGGCAGGGCGCGCACCGGACGCATGGCCCCACTGTATCTGACGCCGTCCGGAGGGCAGCTCTTCCGCCAACATCACATGTCCGCCGGACCAGCCATAGTGCATGGCAAAGACGGTGCCTTGGGTATTGGTCGCGCCCGCTTCTGGGAAATAGGCCAAAGGCGGGTGCTCATGACCGGACCGCCCGGACCGTGCCTCACGCTTGTGGATACCCGCGCGCCAGGGGGCGCGTTCCATTTGAAATTCACCGATCCAGCGACCCGAGAAATCCACGATCTCCTGCCCCATTTGCGGCGCTGGCAAAACCGGCGCTGCGAGATGATGCAGTGTGATCTCCTGCTCTGCGGTCAGCGACGTCGAGGCCGCAATGGTCTCGCCCCGCACCTCGAAGTCTATGAACAGCGTCAGGCCAAGCTTGCGATCCCGGCAGGTGAACTGAAGGCCATTTGTCTCTTCCAGCCGGAAACGCGGATAGAGCGGCACGCCATCGCGATAGGCAATCAACCCCGGCTGCCCCTCGAAGGACAGAGCAGCCTCTGGGCATAACGACAGCGGTGGCAGATGATCGATCATCCCCCCCGTCACTTCCTGTTCACAGGCACGGGCCAGCGCGGTCAGATCCGTCTCCGGGTGCAGCGAAGGCCCCCAATAGAGCGCGCCGGGAAGACCGCCGTCAGATGACAGCACCAGCGTTTGGCCCGGCGCATCAATCCGCCACAGTTGCAGATCTTCGCTCATTTCACCGCCCCGAGTGTCAGACCGGCAATGAAATGCCGCTGCATCAGAAAAAACATCGCCACCGGTGGCAGCGCCGCGACGATCGATCCTGCACTCATCAGGTGATAGGCGGCACGATACTGCGCATTAAACGAGGTGATCCCCGCCGTAACCGGCTGGCTCTCGGCGCCCTGGGTCAACACCACTGCCCAAAAATAGTCGTTCCAGATGAAGGTGAAGATCAGCACCGACAACGCTGCGATCGCAGGCTTCATCAACGGCAGCACAACAAACCAGAAAATCCGCCATTCCGCGACACCCTCGACCCGCGCGGCCTCGATCAGCTCAAACGGCAGGGCGCGGATGAAGTTGCGCATGAACAATGTACAAAAACCGGTCTGAAAGGCCACATGGAAAAGCACCAGTCCAAGCTTGGTGTTATAAAGCCCCATATCCAGCGTCAGATCGCGCACCGGCACCATGAGGATTTGAAACGGCACAAAGTTTCCGGCCACAAACATGAAGAACAACAAGAGGTTGCCGCGGAATTTATACACGCCAAGCGCAAAACCGGTCATGCAGGACAGGGCCACCGCACCAATCACCGTCGGTACTGTAATCAGCACCGAATTCAGGAGATAGCGCGGCATGTCAGAAGCAAAGAAAACCTTGCCGTAGTTCTCAAAGCCTTTGAACGCGGAGGGCCAGCCCCAATAGTTGCCGGTGGTGAAATCCACATCCGGCTTGATGGAAAACACGGCCACAGCGATCAGGGGCAACAGCCACAGTACCAGCGCCATCGGCACGAGCGCCTGATAGGTGGCGGCCCAGGCGGGAGAGGATTTCTCGATCGGACGCGGGAACATCAGCGGCCCCCTTTCTCTTCTTGGTACATCGACCACAGGAAGTAGGCGATGAAGGACAGCATGATCAGGAACAGCACCACCGCAATGGCTGCGCCATAGCCCATGCGGAAACCGTATTCTGACAAGGCTTTTTCAAACATGTAAAAGGACAGAACGCGGGACGATCCAAACGGTCCGCCGTTGGTCATGATCGAAATCAGATCGAAAGATCGCAAGGCCCCGATGATCGTCACGACGAAGGCAATGAATGTGGCAGGCCGCAGCTGCGGGATGATGACATACCACAGCATCTTCATGCCCTTTGCGCCATCCAGACGGGCGGCTTCCACTTGCTCGGGGTCCACCGCATTTAGCCCCGTGAGGTAGAGGATCATGCAATAGGCCGTTTGCGGCCAGAGACCGGCAACAATGATACCGTAGGTCACAAGGTTTGGATCACCCAATACATTGACCGTACCAAAGCCGAAAAAACCAAGGATCTGATTCAACAAGCCAAACGTCGGGTCGTAAAACCAGCTGAACACCAGTCCGACCACCACTTGGCTGATCACAAACGGGAAGAAAAACAGAGATTTGTATAGCCGAATACCGACAACGTTCTGGTTCAGGAACAGCGCAATCGCCAGTCCCGCCGGAATCGCCAGCAGATACATCAGCAGCCATTTCAGATTGTTCCACATGGAGACCTCAAAGGCGCGGTCATCCATCAGCTCAATATAATTCTCCGCCCCCACATAGACCGGCTCTCCCAGGCCATCCCAGCGGTAGAACGACAGGTTAAAGCTCTGCACAATCGGAAAGATAACGTAGAACGCGAAGAACAATACGCCCGGCAACAGGAACAGAGCCGGCGCCAGTGCCTGACGGTTGCGCCGGATCCAGCCCGGCGCACCATCTTTAAGCGGAGTTGTTGTGTCAACCAAAGGAGCACCTCCAGGATACACGCACCACGCTGCGGATGATCGCAGGCTGGGTGAGCGAAACGTCAGTTATTGCGGCGAAACGGACATAGAGATCGCGTGGCGGTTTTTGGGCGGAAGCGAGCCCGCCCAAAAATTCACGATCAGTAGATCCGCTGACGGGCCTTCTCGAGACGGTTCAGGACGTCTTCCAGGTTGTCAGGAAACACCATGAACTCTTGAAAGCCCTCCATCGCGATCGAGGCCATTTCTGCCGGGGCGTCGCGGTCAAAGAACTGAGCGATGCCGCCGGGGCTGTTGGAGGACAGCATCTCAAACCCTTGGTTGAGCATTTCGTCCGCATCCACCGAGGACGATGCATTGACCGGCAACTGACCCAAAGCAGGGCCTGCGTTGATCTCGGTCTGCACATCGGCGGAGACCACGTAGCGCAGGAATTCGCGCGCAGCTTCCTTGTTCTGTGCGCCTGACGGGATATGGAACGTATCGGTCGGCGCATCTTCGGCCAGTTCCACATCAGGGTTGATCACCGGGAACTGATAGAAATCCAACTGTTCGTCGCTGAGGCCCGCCTCGCGCAGTGGCGCCACCGCAAAGTTGCCCATGAGATAGGCCGCGGCCTCCCCATTTACCATGAACGGAAGAGCTTCCTGCCAGCTGTAGGACTGATGGTTGTCAATGAAGGCCCCCATATCGATCAGCTCGCGCCAATTTGCGAAGGTCTGCTTCACACGATCATCGGTCCATTCCACGTCACCGTTGGTCAGCGCCATATGGAAGTCATATCCATTGGTGCGCATGTTCAGATAATCAAACCAGCCACCAGCGGTCCAAAGAAACTTGCTACCAATCGTGAAGCACTTGCGGCCCGAGTCCAGGATCTTCTGGCAATTCGACTTGAAGGCTTCCCAGTCCTTGGGTTCTTCCAGTCCCAGCTCGTCATAGATATCTTCGCGGTAGTAAACGCCCCACTGATAGTAGGTATACGGCACGCCCCACTGCTTCCCGTCGAGCGTCATCGCGCCCTTGGTGGAGGCAAGATTGTCGGCAATCGCAGGCTCCGCCCAGAGATCAGAGACATCCTCGAACAGACCGGCCGACACATAGGGGCGCATACGGTTTGCCGCATACCAATTGGCCACGTCCGGCGCATTCGCGGTCAGGAAGTTACGGATCTGTGTCTTATAGGCCTCGCGGTCGATCACGGTCAGTTCGACCGACAGATCCGGATGCAGGGCGTCGAAATCAGATGCCAGCTTCTCCATCACCGCGCGTGGTGCCGGGTTCGACATATCCGAGAAAATCTTGAGCGTCCCGCTCAACTCCGAGGCCTGTGCAGACGCGGTCAAACCAACGACCATCGCAAGTCCTGCGGCCGTTCCCTTCAGCAAGTTCATGGTATCCTCCCTTATTGACTGTCGGTCGCTGGTCTCACATAGTGGAACCCGTTTCCAACTATTGAAACCATGAGAGATTCTAGCTATGAATGTCAACAGTCTCTTCACCCGAGGGTTCTGAGACGTAAGGGAGGACAGCAATGGCAACGCCGGATGCGCCGCAGCGCGGCAACGACGGAACCGTCGGAAAAGCCTTGGAAGTTTTGGATCAGGTCGCGGAATATGGACGTCCAGTGCGCTTTGGAGAATTGCTCGCAGCCTCGCCCCACCCCAAGGCCACGCTCTACCGTCTGATCCAGACGCTGACGAATCAGGGCATGCTGCGCTTCGATGAAGTTCAGCAGACCTATTCACCCGGCCTGCGCTTGGTGCGGCTCGCGCACGCAGCATGGCGGCAAAGCTCGCTCGCGCCGGTCGCCCGCCCGTATCTCGATGCACTATCGGCTGAGGTCGGAGAGACCATTCACCTCGCGCAACTGGATCACGGTCAGGTGCTGTATGTGGACAAGCGCAACGCCCGCACCCCGATCGAGATGTTCAGCCAGGCGGGCAAAATCGGCCCCGGCTATTGCACCGGCGTCGGCAAGGCGATGATCGCACATCTCGACGAAGACGCCCGCGAGGATGCCATCCGGCGGCAAGCGTTTTTCCAGCACACGCCTCACACCTTGGGTGAGGAGACCGATTTTCGCGCCGACCTCGACAGCATTCGCGCGCAGGGGATCGCCTTTGACCGCGAAGAGCATGAGCCTGGCATCATTTGTATCGCCGCCCCGATCCTTTCTTCCAAGGGTCGGGTCATGGGCGGACTTTCCATCACCTCATCCACCGAACGGCAATCGCTGGAAGGGCTCACCACGCTGAAGCCACGGTTGCTAACGACCGCAAACGAGATCGCGGAGGCTGCTGAAAGCTGGCAGTTCCCCACCTGAAGGAGGAGTGGCGTCGGGCCAGGAAACACCCGCGCCCATAGAGAGGACAACATCCATGACAGGCGTAACGCTAACCAATGCCGTGAAGAAATACGGCGAAGTACAAACCATCTTTGATGTGAACCTCGACATCGAGGACGGTGAGTTCTGTGTCTTTGTCGGACCGTCGGGCTGCGGCAAATCCACCTTGTTGCGCATGGTTGCAGGCCTCGAGGAAACGACTTCAGGCCAGATCCATATTGGCAGTCGAGACGTGACCAACGTCGAAGCGGCAGAGCGCGGCGTCGCGATGGTGTTCCAGTCCTACGCGCTCTATCCCCACATGAGTGTTGAAGAAAACATGGGGTTTGGCCTCAAAATGACCGGCCATCCCAAAGAGGAAATCAAGGAAAAAGTCTCTGAGGCCTCCCGCATCCTGCAACTTGACGCATATCTGAAGCGCAAACCCAAGGCTCTGTCTGGCGGTCAGCGCCAGCGCGTCGCCATTGGCCGCGCAATCGTGCGTGGGCCCGATGTCTTTCTGTTTGACGAACCACTCTCCAATCTTGACGCAGAACTGCGCGTCGATATGCGAGTGGAAATCGCACGCCTGCACAAGGAGATCGGCGCGACCATGATCTATGTGACGCACGATCAGGTTGAGGCGATGACACTCGCGGATAAAATCGTCGTCCTACGTGCAGGCCGGGTGGAACAAGTCGGAAAGCCGATGGACCTCTATAACAACCCCGATAATCGCTTCGTCGCGGGCTTTATCGGCTCTCCCAGCATGAATTTTGTCGAAGGCAAGGTGTGCGGTGGCAAGGTCACGGTCGACGCATTTGGCGGTCGTGAGATCACCACCTCTGTGACGCTTCCCCCAGAAGGATCCAAAGTCATTGTAGGTTTGCGCCCTCAGCAAATCACTGTCAGCGCAGGAGGACCCGCGACACTGGACCTGCGCGAGCGGTTGGGCGCGGTTGCCTATGATCACCTGATCTGCGCTGACGGCTCCAAGATCATTGTGGAAACGCGTGGCGAAGATGCGCTTGATGAAGGTGCCTCCATCAGCCTCGATTTTTCGGACAATGATGCCTTCCTATTCGACGCAAAGACAGAAATGCGGCTTCGCTAGCGCCCTGACCCGCTGATTTCGGCTGTTAGCCTCAGCAGCCGAAACCCGCCAGCAGCCGGGTTATATATAGAGGCTGAATAAACGAACTGAATCGCGCCGGGCCTGTCGGAGGCCTAGCTTCTTTTCATGTGCGCATATCGAACACGTCGCGCTGAGCATATGGGAGCCCTTCAGCCTGTGCTGGCGGGATGTTTCCGATTGGGCCAAGCAGGCGTCTGTTGTTAAACCAGCTCGTCGTGCGATCACGGGCGGGAGGGGCCTTGCGCATGCGGCGCGTGTAACCGCATGAATTCGCAAGTGGAATCCTCCATCGAAAGATTCGTGCAACAACGCGGTCGAGGCCCCATTCATAGCCAGTGCTTGACTTCAACCGTGAGGCCCCTCCCCCTTTATGCGCAGAAAGCTGGCCTCCCCGGCAAAGACATAGCGCAGCAGCAAAAGCTCGACATGCGCAGCGTTGCGACTGCAAAAGGCCTGCAGCATCTGGCGATGCAGGTCGACCAGCGTGTGATGTGCCTCCTCATCCCGCAGCGTCACCAGCCGGACAGACTGAATTTGCGCCATGTAGCGCAGAATGGTCTCCCGCAGCTCAACGTTCGGCACTGCCATGATCCAGGTGCGGCGAATATCCTCTGAAGCGGCGTAAAGACTCTCGACATCGCCCGTCTCCAGAGTTCGTTCTGAACGGGCGACGGCCTCGGTCAGTGTTTCGAGGTCGGCCTCGGTCAGGTTGGCTGTGGCCAGCGCAGCCGCACGTGGCTCCAGCAGACGGCGCAACTCAAACATGTCGAGTATCTGGTCATACTGCAGGGTGGGCAAGGTGAAGCCTCTCGTCGTGCTTTCCAGGTAGCCCTCATGCGTCAGGCGCATCAACGCATCACGCACCGGCATACGCGATACGTGAAACTCCTCCGCGATCGCGGTGTCGACGAGGCGGTCATCATATGTGATCTCGCCCCGCTGGATACGCCCCAGATAGGTTTCGTAAATCTTGTCCTTCATGTGGCGCTTGGGTGTGTCCGCCATGATCGCCCCTAACTGTATACTAAAGCTTGGTCCTAAGCTGCAGGCAACCTTAGACTTAACCCTTCTATAGCGCCATTATAAACTTCAAGCTTAAACAAAATGTTTGTATCCGTATACGAAACATGCCAACGATATCGACAACAAGACGCGAAAACGCGCTTCACCACGCAACAAGGGAAACCACAATGTCATCCACACGAAATCTGCTCACCGGCCTCGCAGTTGCGGCGCTGACTACGTTCTCCGGCGCCAGCACCATGGCTCAGGAGGCCCTTAAGATCGGAGCCTACCCGGCGAACCCGCCTTGGGAATTCAAGAACGAAGCGGGTGACTTTGAGGGGTTCGAAGTCGACATCATCAATGAGATCGCAACCCGCCTCGGCACGACGACTGAGATCGACGGCCTCGATTTTCGTGCCCTTTTCGTGGCGACAGCCTCGGGCCGTGTGGATGCCGTGATTTCCTCGCTGACGATCACCGATGAACGTCTTGAGGCGCAGTCCTTCACGCAGCCCTATTTCTCCGGCGCGCTTGGCGTGGGCACCAAGAAGGATGCAGACATCAACAGCATCGACGACATCAAGGGAAAGCGCATCGGGTCGATCGCCACGTCTTTTCCGGAAAACTGGCTGAAAGAGCGTCAGGATGAACTGGGCTACAAAGCTTATTCCAGCTACGACACCACCGCGAATATGCTGACCGACCTGCGCAGTGGACGGATCGAAGCGGCGGTAAACGACATCGTCAGCCTGCGCTACGCTTTTGCGCAGCCACAGATGGATATGCTTCAGGTGTCCGCAGAGATCCCAACCGGCGACAAGTTTGCGATCATGCTTCCAAAAGACTCAGAACACTTGCAAGCATTCAACGATGCCATCTCCGCCATGAAAGAAGACGGAACAATGGCCTCCCTTTATGAGAAATGGCTTGGCGTTGCCCCGGCTGCCGGGAGCGTGACCGTGAAGCCGCTGCCGATCCCCACCTCCGCCGACTGAGCTTCGCTTGAACGTGCAGGCGGTGACCATTTCCGCCTGCACGTGCAGCTGTCGACACGACCGCGACCTGATCGGAGCACACCATGGAAATCTTCGACATCTTCTTCAATCTCGACGTTATGCGCCGTGCCTTTCCCATTCTGATGCGGGGGATGTTGAACACCCTTCTCCTTGGCGCGGCAGCGATCCTGTTCGGCGGCGTGCTCGGCGTGCTGGTCTGCCTGATGCGGCTATATGGGCCGAAGTGGCTACGCCTGCTGGCAGTGTTCTACATCGATATTTTTCGCGCCATCCCGGTCCTAGTGGTGCTGATACTTGTTTACTACGCGCTCCCCTTTGCAGGAATTGTATTTTCGTCTTTCGTGGCCGCGACCATTGCACTGGCGCTGGTCCTGGCGGCCTATACAGCCGAGGTGGTGCGCGCCGGCATCGAAGCGGTCCCGAAAGGGCAATTCGAAGCCTGCGATGCGCTTGGCCTGTCCTTCGCAACAACAATGTACAAAGTTGTCTTGCCACAGGCGTTTCGCATGATGATCCCGCCACTGGCCTCATACGGCGTTGCCATCATGAAGGACACCTCGCTGGCCTCGGTCGTGGCGATGGAAGACCTGCTAAAGCAGGCCACCGATGCCCAAGCGCTCTTCGCCAACCCGACACCGCTAGTTCTGGCAGCGCTGCTCTATATAGCGATCCTGTGGCCGCTGGTGCGCCTGACCGGCTGGCTAGAACAACATTTCAAGCGGGGCTATCGCTGAAAAGCCCCCTTTCGCGCGCCACCAACGGGCGCAGGCCTTTCGCCGCAAATATGAACGGAGACGACCATGTCCACACTAACGGGGAAGGGCGACGCCTATCTCCTCTACCACTCCATCGGTCAGTACGAGGGTAAGCGCGCCGATATGACCGCGGGCCTCGCGGACTTTGCAGATGTCTGGTCTGCGCCAAACGGCGATCAATGGGGCGATGTACTGGGCAAGCGCCAGCAGTTCATCGACCTTTGGGGCCAGCTGATCCATGCGCCCAAAGGCACCGTCACCACAACCGAAAGTGTCACCACGGGCCTGATGGCCGTGATTGGCGCGCTGCCTGAGGGCACATTGCGTGGCAAGAAAGTACTGGTGGCCGAGGATGGCTTTCCCTCACTGCACTTTCTGCTGACCGGGCTGTCGAAGCGCTTCGGTTTCACCCTCGCCACTGTGCCATTTCGGCAAGGAGGCCAATGGGTTGAGGCTGAAGACATCATGACGGAATGGGATGAAGATGTGGCCCTGGCGCTGCTGACCTGGATCAGTTCGACAAGTTCGCATCGCCTCGACATTCCACAGCTCGTAGCGCATGGACGATCCATGGGATCACTGATCGGAGTGGACCTTACGCAAGGTGCTGGCCTCCTGCCCTATGATGTCACCACTCCTAAAATAGATTTCGCCCTGTCGACCAGCCTGAAGTGGATGTGCGGAACCCCCGGCGCGGGTATTATCTACATGGACGAAGACCTCCTGGCGCGCAGCGAACCTGAAATGCGCGGCTGGTTCTCGCAAGAGAATCCATTCTCTTGGGCGTTGGATGCCTTCGCGTTTGCCGATGATGCGCGCCGCCTCGACAGTGGCACACCATCAAGCGTTCCAGCGATCGCGAGCCTGCCTGCGATGCAGTGGCGCATGGCACAGGACAGCGCCGTGATCGCAGAGGAGAACCGCGCGCTGACGACCCTGCTGCAAGCCGGGTTGGAGGATATGGGGTTACGGCTGGCCAGCCCGTCAGACCCCGACCAGCGCGGCGGCAGCCTGATGGTCACCCTGCCTGATCACATACAGGCTTCTGGTGTGGTAGCCGCCCTGTCTGAACAGCAGATCTACGTCGACAACCGCAGCCAGATCCTTCGGATGTCTCCCGGCATTCTGACGACGGAGGCAGGCATTGCAAGTACAATCACCGCACTGCGCGAGCTTGTGAACTAAGCGACCGTGACCCAAAGCGGATCAGGCACGCAGCAACGAAGGGCTGCGTGCCCGAGAGAGACACAGAAGGCCTAGCAATGACGTCGATTGGCTGGCGGAAACTGCTAGGACAACCTGTACGACAACACGCTCGGCAACATCGAGGTTCGCGGCCACGCCCGGCTCTTCATTCCGGATTTAGCCCGTGGCGAGGCACTCTTGCTGACTGGCAAGGCCGGGGTCGCTTGGTCCCCAGCTAAGGCCGCGGGGTTCGAGTGGGCTGGTTGGCGCCTTCGCCGATGACCTAGATGCGCAACCCAACGTGCCCCCTGCTGTTGTCAGAGGTCCCGCACCTCGGGTAGACACAAACGCCAGTTCGGCGGCGTGCATCGCTGCATGCTCTTCCAACCGCCGCACGTTGCGGCAAGCTGAGGAGTTCATCTGCCGGCAGGAACGGACTCCCGCCATGGAAATCACGACAGAGGGCTTGCATCTCGGCAAGTGGATATTTTTTAGGTTCAGGGTATTACGGCCAGCGGCACTGCTCTCTTCAATCGTTCGACCCAGCGCAGACGATTGCATAAATTCTTCGAAGCTCGTCCAAGTTGTTTGATCACTACTGAACCATGTGGATCAGCGCACAATGGGGTGCGCGAACTGATTGCTATAGGGCGCGATTGTGCGCCAGATGCCCAGATCTGTGTCTAGGCATATTTGAAACCTGGAAAGATGAATGCTGTCGATGCAGAGACGATTGGGCTCATATCTGTTTGGCAGCTTGCCTCACCCAATCGGCGAAGGTCTTAACGCCGTGCTTGTTGCGCGACAGCGGATTGAGCACAAGGCAATAGGCAAATCCGCGCAGCTCTGGACCAGGGATTTGCCGGTAGCGGCCTGTTTGCAGACCTTTTTCGACTAACGCACTGCTGGATAAAAGCGGCCCCAGCCCCTGATCCAGCGCGTTAAAAGCCGCACTTTCATCGCTGAAACGGATAATGCGGTCCGACGGGAACGGCTCCCCGGCTTCCTTGAACCATTCTTCCCAGGTCGGGCCGCCCATATCCGGGTTGCGCCAGCGGAATCCCAGCAACCGGCTGTCCTGCAAGCCAGTTTCCGGGCGGTCAGCCAGACTGACTGGGATGTAACGATCCGAGAACAAAACCTCGACGTCCTCATTCACCGAGGCCTCCGGGCCATATCGGATCGCCAGGTCCAGCCGGTCAACCCGCAAGTCCAGAACGTCGTCATCGGTTTCGACCTCCACCCTGATCTCGCCGTGCTTTTCGAAAAACTCTGGCAGGCGCGGAACCAGCCAGCGTTCCGCAAAGGCATATGTGGTTGTGACCCGAACCAGCGATTGCTCGACATCCTTGTCGAGCATGGCGAAGGCTTCGCCCAAGATATCAAACGCGGTCTGCAGCTTGGGGAACAACTCTTGCCCGGCGGGAGTGAGGGCGATCTGACGGGGGCGGCGCTCCACCACCTGGTAGCCAAGATAGGCTTCCAAATGTCTGATCTGGTGGCTGATGGCGGTGGCGGTGACGCTCAGCTCCTCCGCCGCCTCGGCAAAACTGAGCCTTCGGGCGACCGCTTCGAAGGCTCGAATTGCGTTTAACGGCGGTAGTTTACGCATGACGTCGCCCACTTGCGCAAAGAAAACTCAGCTTGGCCTGACGAATGGTCATTTGTTTTTGGGCCTCCTCTTTCTGAAGCTTGTGGAATGAAAAGGGAGGGAAAAATGACACATAATATTATCACCACCCGGCGGCGGTTGATCAAGGGGGCGCTTGCGGGCGCGGCCGTCATCGCCACCCCGGCCGTCCTGCGCGCACAGGGTCGCCGAGACTTGTCGATGCTCACATGGGCAGGCCATGCCGACCCCGATGTGATCGGCGCATTCGAGGAGACGCACAATGTTCGCATCCGTGCCAAGGAGTATGTTGGCGGCGATCAAATGCTTGCTCAAATGGCGCAGTCTCCGGCCGGAACCTACGATGTAATCCTGTCGGATGCGGAATACGTCGTGCAATTGCAGCAAGCGGGCTTCATTGAGCCGCTAACGCCCGAGGACTACCCGTTCGACGACTTCTTTCCGGAGTTTCAGAATTTCCGTGGCCACTGGTTCGACGGTCAGCCCTATGCGGTTTTCCTGCGGTTCGGTTTCCTCGGGCTGTCCCATAACCGCGCCGCGATGAGCGAGGCGGAAGCCCGCAGCTATCGCACCATGTGGGGGCCGCAACACGAGGGACGCATCGGCCATTTCGATTGGCATCTACCCAACCTGGGTTCGTTAAGCCTCCTCAATGGCAACGCGTCGCCGTTTGACCTTGATGAGGCGCATTGGGCGAAACTGACCGAGACGATGATGTCGCTCCGGCCTCAGGTGCGCGGCTTTTATGATTACGGCGGGATGCTGTCGGCGCTGCGTTCGGGCGAGGTTTCCGCAATCCCCGGCATCGGCGACTGGATCACCGGCGTGCTGGCCCGCGATGGTGCGGATGTCACGACGACCATCCCCGAGGAAGGTGGCCTGCAATGGACCGAGTCGCTGTCGATCGGTGCGCAATCGGAAAACCAGGATCTGGCCCGGACATTCATCCAATACATGCTGTCGCCAGAGGGTCAGATAAAGACCGCCACGCTCAAGGCCTATCCGGCGATGATCCCGACGCGGGCGGGCTGGGCGCGGCTGAATGATGAACTGCCGGGAGAGGCGCAGCGCCAGAACATGGTGCTGAACGGACCCAATGCACTCGATGAGATCCGCGCCGGGCGCATTCAACTGCGGGAACTTCCGGTACAGCAATCGCTGGAAACCTGGAACGACGCCTGGACGCGTTACAAAAACGCCTGATGTCCGGTCCGGCCTCGGCGCAATCGTCGGGGCCGCAGCCTTATCGGAGATATCGACATGACTTCCTCTGCTTTCCCGGCCCGCACTTCGGGGCGCCGGTTCCACTTTCTCTTTAACCGTGCCTGGCAGGCGCTTTGGGTCCTGCCGCTGCCTGCCTGGCTGCTGCTATTCTTTGCAGTGCCGCTTGGCTTGCTGGTGGCGATTTCATTCTGGTCCGTGGTGAACTACCGGCTGACGCCGGACGCCACGCTGTCGGCCTGGCGGTATGTTCTTGGCCTCGATTTTCTCTGGGCCAGTTTCTGGCGCAGCTACGGTCTGTCGATGGCCAGCGCGGTCGCGATTTCGCTGCTGGCCTTCCCGGCCTCCTACGCGATGGCCTTTGTCGCTGCGCCGCGCCAGCGGCTGATCCTGCTGGGGCTTGCGATTGCGCCGTTTTTCACAAGCTATCTCGTCCGCATCTATTCCTGGCAGGTCTTCCTGACAGAGGGCGGCGTGATCTCCTCGGTTATTCAGGCGTTTGGTGGCGAGGGGGAAAGCCTTCTCAACACCTATTTCGCGCTGCTTCTCGGCCATGCAACGCTGGCGCTGCCGGTGGTCCTGATCCTGCAGACCATCGCCCTTGCCAATGTGGACCGGACCGGGATTTCGGCTGCCGCCAACCTTGGCGCCCGGCCCGGAGCCATCCTGTTCCGCATCATCCTGCCCGCAGCCCGGCCCGGGCTGACGCTGGGGCTGCTGTTTGCCTTCCTGCTGTCCTACGCGGAGTTCGTCAGCGCCTCCTATCTGGGCGGCGGCACCTTCCAAACCCTGCCGATCCTCGTGACGGACCTTGTTCGGGCCGGTCAGCAATGGCCGCGCGCCGCCGTGGTGTCGCTGCTGATGATCGCCAGCCTGTTGATCACCGCCTTTGTAACCGTCCTCTGGGCCTATCGCGAGAAAGGATAAGACATGCCTCCGCATCTGAAACACGCCTTGCCAAAAGCCTTCTGGGTTGCCGGACTCGCATTGGTTTTCCTTCTGCTGTACGCACCGATCCTGTCGGCGGTCCTGTTTTCCTTCAGCGCTGACCGCTTCCCAAGCCTCAGCATGTCCGGGTTCAGCACCAAGTGGTACGCGCAGGTCCTGACCGACCGCGCCATGCTAGAGGCCCTCAGCAACAGCCTGACGGTTTCCGGGATCACCGCGCTGATTGCCACAGCCCTGGGATTTGCCGCAGCCTATGCGGATTACCGTTTTCGGTTCTTTGGCCAGAAAGCCGTGCTGGCGCTGGCCTTGCTGCCGCCGACGGTGCCGCTGGTCATCCTGGGTTTGGCGATGCTGGCCTTCTTCTCCCGCATCGGCATTGCCGGCACGCTTGCCGCAGTGGTTGCCGCGCATGTCGTGATCGCCGCACCCTTTGCGATGGCGGTCTGCCGTCTGCGTCTGGCGCAACTGGATGAGACGCTGGAAACCGCAGCCCAGAACCTCGGTGCCCTGCCCCATTCCGCGCTCGCCCGCATCGTGCTGCCGCATACGTTGCCGGCCATCCTTGCCGCCTTCCTGATCACCTTTGCCGTGTCATTCGACGAATATGTGATCTCCTGGTTCACGGGCGGCTTGAACCAGACCATTCCCGTTGCGGTTCTGACCACGCTTCAAGGGCAGGTCGACCCCACCATCCACGTCATCGGCACATTGAGTTTTTCCGTCACCCTGACGCTGGTTCTGATCGCGCTTGCCGTGGTCCTGCGCCAGAGCGGCGGCGCCATGTCCAAGGAGGAGACATCATGACCAACATACATCTGAAACTGGCGGGGCTTGCCAAGTCCTATGGTACCTTCATCGCCGTCGAAGAATTTTCGCTGGATATTGCGCAAGGGGAGTTCATCGCAATTATGGGGCCGTCCGGCTGTGGCAAGACCACGAGCCTGCGCATGCTTGCCGGTCTTGAAACCGCAGACCGCGGTGAGATCACCCTTGCGGGCAACCGGATCGACCAACTGCAGGTCTGGGAGCGGGAAACCCCCATGGTCTGGCAAAGCCTAGCGCTGTTCCCCTTCATGACCGTGCGGGAAAACGTCGAGTTCGGACTGAAGATGCGCGGCGTTGCCGGGCCAGAACGCCGCCGCCGCGCTGACGACTGGCTGGAACGGTTGGGCATTACCACCTACGCAGACCGCAATGTCGCGCGTCTGTCAGGTGGTCAGCGACAGCGCGTTGCCCTCGCCCGCAGCCTGGTGCTGGAACCCAAAGTGCTGCTTTTGGACGAGCCGCTTTCGGCGCTCGATGCCCATATGGCAATCAAGATGCAGGGCGAACTGAAGAAGCTCCAGCGCGAGCTCGGCATCACCTTTGTCTATGTCACCCACAGCCATTCCGAGGCCTTTTCGCTCGCCGACCGGGTTGTCATCATGAACGCCGGCAGAGTGGAGCAAATTGGCAGCCCGCAGGACATCTTTCTGCGACCGCGCAGCAAATTTGTTGCTCAGTTTGTCGGCGGGATCAGCCTGCTGGAAGGAAAGGTTTCGGGCAGCGAGGGCAGCAAGCGCTTCTTGGACACACGCGACGGCAAAGTCCGGCTTTCCCACAGCAGCGGGTTAGCCGAAGGCGCAGCCGCAGATCTGGCTGTACGGGCGGACCGGATCTCCGTGACGGTTGAGCCGGGTTGGGGCGAAAACGAAATCGCCTGCACGCTGGTGTCAGAGGAGTTTGCCGGGGCCGTCGTCAATTTGCATCTTGAAACCGCGTCAGGTCACAGCCTTGTGGCGCAGCTTCAACAGCGGGATCTGGAGCAGTTGGACGCAAGCATCGGCGCGCGGGTCTATGCGTCCTGGCACTCCGATGACGGATTTCTTCTGGAGCGTGCGCAACAGTCGGAGCCGGGCCCCAAGGTGAGAGCTGCATGAGGTCTGTTCTCGACAATACCACGGAGGCTCTGCGTCGAGCCGGGCGGGAGGGGGAGGTTTTTCTGTCCCTGTTGCAGGACCGGGCCCGCGCGGAAGCTCGTCAAAGCGATGGTCGCACCGAGAGATTGAGCCCCCTGGATGGGAGTACTGTCTCTTGGAAAGATATGATCGCGATCAAGGGCGCCACCCCGCGTGCAGGCTCCGCCCACTGGCGCCCCGAGTCCCCTGCCCCAGCGGATGCTGAGGTGGTGGTGCGCGCCCGCAAGGCCGGTCTGGTCAGCATTGGTGTCACCAATCAATCCGAGCTGGCGTTCTCCGGTATCGGCTACAATCCACACCACGGAACACCGATGATAGAGGGACGGATACCGGGCGGGTCCTCCTCGGGGGCTGCGGCCTCTGTCGCACGAGGGATCACCCGCCTCGCGGTCGGTACCGATACTGCTGGCTCCTGCCGGGTGCCAGCGGCGTTTCTGGGCGTGGTGGGCTTTCGGCCCACGCGCGGACGGTATCCGACGAGCGGCGTGATGCCACTCGCGCCCAGCTATGACACCGTTGGCAGCTTTGCCCGCTCGGTTGCCGATATCATCGAGTTGGATGCGATCCTGTCCGGCGACAACGCCCACCCGGACATCGCCAGCGGCCTTGCGGTGCTCAGCGACGTGCTCGACGCGAGCGATGTCTCCGCGCCGGTCTCCCAGCGCTGCAAGGAGGCGGTGACAGCTCTCGGACAGGCGGGTGTCCTGTTGGAGCACACCAGACAGTCGCCTCTGGATGAGGCGCTGGCGCTGATCCGCGCGGGCGGCTGGCCGGGCGCCATTGAGGCGGCCGAAACCTATGGGCATCTGCTCGAGACCGAGAGCGCTCCTCACCTTGACCCCTTTGTCGCGGCGCGGCTGCGTGCGTCAGCAGGCCTGGACCCGGACAAGATCGCGCACGTCAAACAGGGTGCCAGAGCGTTGCGCAAAACCGTCCGTGCCTCCGGTACCATCTACCTCCTGCCGACGGTTGCCATCGAAGCCCCGCACCTGGCGCCGCTGCTGGAAGATCCCGAAACCTTTGCCGCAACAAATACTGCGGCTCTACGCCTGACCATGCCTGCGAGCCTGCTGGATTTGCCCGCCATTTCTCTCCCCGTCGGGAAAACGAATGCGGGGGCTTGGGTGGGAGTGCAGTTGGTCGGTCCGCCAGACTGTGACCGCACTCTGCTTGCCACCGCGGCAATTGTCGAAACGCTGCTGATGCAGAAGGAAACCCTGACATGATCCGTAACCCGATAAAATGGCCAAACGGTGCCCGCTGTGCCTGTGCGATCACGTTTGACGTGGATGCCGACAGCCTGATCCACATCGCACGTCCGGACGATGGTCACCGTCGCCTCTACCCGATCAGCATGGGCCGCTATGGTCCGAATTCCGGTGTGCCGCGCATTCTGGAAACCTACCGGCGGTTGGGGCTCAAACAGTCCTTTTTCATGCCCGGCTGGGTGATGGAACAATACCCCGAAACGGTCGAGGCGATCCTTGCCGGTGGGCATGAGATCGGCCACCACGGATACCTGCACGAAGACCCCGCCGAACAGAGCACCGAGGAACAGACCTATTGGTTCGAACGCGCGCTTGCGGTTCACCGGCAGATGACCGGCAGCACCCCGCGCGGCTACCGCGCCCCCGTCTATAACGTCACCCCCGAGGTGCTGTCGCTCGCGGTAAAGCACGGGCTAACCTATGAAAGCTCGATGATGGCGGACGACCTGCCCTATCGGATCGATACCGCAGCCGGCTCTCTTTATGAGCTGCCGGTGCATTGGGGCAGCGATGACTGGCCGCCTTTCGCGCATTTCGACGAGATCGGCTACAAGATGCCGGTGATGTCGCCGCGCCGCGGGCTGGAGGCCTCCTTTGAGGAATTTGAGGCGCAATACGCGGCTGGCGGGCTCTGGATCGGGATATGGCACCCCTTCCTGACTGGGCGGCTGGCCCGCTGGCGGGTGGTGGAGCGGTGGCTCGAAGAGGTGCTGTCGCGAGGCGATGTCTGGTTCGCGCCGCTGGAAGAGATCGCCGCCTACGCCGCAAGCCAGGAGGCCGAAGGCGCCTGGCAGCCGCACCGTGAGCCCGCAGCGCCCTACGCTCATCCCGTCCTGATGGAGAAATAAAGATGGATACCCGCGATACCCCCTTTGATGCCGCACGGCCCGACGGTGAAAACCCGAGCGCACATCAGACGCTTGCAGAGGATGGCCGACTCAGCCCCAATACGACCTACACCATTCCCGCCCGTCAGGGCCGGGCGATGCGCGTAAAGAAGGGAGAGCTGCTGTCGGTTATCAACCGCGACGGCAGCCAGATTGGAGACTTTTGGGCCTTTGTCGAAGATGACTGCGACGAATATCTGTCGATGGAGCACCTGCGCCCGACGCTGCGTCGCATTTCGCCACGTCCCGGCGACGCGCTGGTGACCAACCGGCGGCGCCCGATCCTGACACTGGTTGAGGACAGCTCGCCCGGCGTTCACGACACGCTTGTCGCGTCCTGCGATATTCACCGGTATGCCCAACTTGGACATCAGGGGTATCACGACAATTGCACCGACAACCTGCGCATGGCGCTGCGGGCCATCGGCCTGCGCCCGACATCGGTGCCCTGCCCGCTGAACCTCTGGATGAACACGCCTGTCATCGAAGGTGGCGCAATGGAGTGGCGCCCCCCTGTCTCGACCAAAGGGGATCAAGTGCTGTTCCGCGCTGAAATGGATGCTGTGGTGGTGATTTCCTGCTGCCCGATGGACCTCCTGCCGATCAATGGCGAAGATGCTGAGCCAAGCGCGCTGGAAGTCAAGCTGCACCGGGAACCCGAATGAACCTGACCGCAAAACGAATTGGTGGCGCGGTTTTAAATCCGCGCCACCTAGCTTTACCGTTTCAAAGGGTTGTTTCAGGCCGCTTGCGCCGTCCCACCGGCCAGTTTCGCGGCCAGGTCGCGGGTACGGGCCTCTGCCGATTCAACCGACGCCTCGTGACGCGCATCTTTGAATTCCTGATATTCGATCGCGATCGTCTCGATATCTGCCTGTGCCACGCCGAAGTAATGCGCACAAGCTGCCAGCGCCGGGTCAAGCGCGTTGAGATGCGCGCGCGGCCCACCCGGCGCAAAGCCGAATTCACCGCGCGACGACAGCACCACCAGCCGTTTTCCCGACAGGATCGGCTCGATCGGCGTGTCGCCGCGGGCCAGGTCAAAGGAAAAGGTCCGACCGATCCGCGCGATGTGGTCGATCCAGCCTTTGAGGGCGGTCGGCATTCCGTAGTTGTACATCGGCGCGCCCAGGACAACGATATCAGCCGCGATCACCTCATCAACCAACTCGTCGGACAGGGCCAGACGCTCGTTCATCCACGGCTCACGTTCGTCGGACGGGGTAAAGGCCGCATGGATGAATTTGTGGTCGATCGCAGGGATCGGGTTCAAACCGACATCCCGGGTGATCACTTTCGTGTCCGGTACTTGCGCCAGAAAGGTCTGCGTGAACAGCCCGGTCAGATGACGTGTGAGGGAGCGTTCTTCAAGCTGGGCGCTTGCATCAATTCGCAACAGAGTGGGCATGGGCAATCTCCTGAGTATATGCACTGCGCATTGTGCCTACCAAGCGGCCAAGCCTCTGGCGAAAGCGAATTTCTCATGGTCAGGGTGAATGAAATTCACCCTGCCACCACCCCGAACGGAAAGGATTGAACCGATGCGGCGCCTGCCTCCGCTCCACGCACTACGTGCTTTCGAAGCCGCCGCCCGGCATCTTCATTTCGCTCGAGCCGCGGCCGAGCTTCACCTGACGCCAACCGCGATCAGCCACCAGATCCGCCAGCTGGAAGAGATCCTGGAGGTGAAACTCTTCCACCGCTATCCGCGCCCAATCCGCCTGTCGGCAGAAGGCGCGGCATTATACCCGGTACTGCGCGAGAGTTTCGACCGCATGAGCAGCGCCATCGCGGGGATTTCGCAGCAGGAGACGAACCGTCCGCTGACGGTGTCCGTCACGGTGGCGTTTGCCAGCCTCTGGCTCATGCGGCGCCTGCCCGCGTTGCGCAGTCAGACCGGATTGAACCTGAAGGTCGAGGCCGACAACCAGCCGGTAGACCTCTCCGGTAGTGATGTCGACTTTGCGGTTCGTTACGCAGTCCAGCCGCAACCAGAAGACCATTGGCTGCCGCTGTTCGAAGACAACCTGATCCCGCTCTGCGCGCCGGAACTGCTGCGCCGGTCTCAGACCAACGACGACGCTGGTATTTTGCGCCTGCCGCTGATCCAGTACCGCTGGAATTGCGGCGCGGAAGCGTCGCCAAGCTGGCAGCGCTGGTCTCACGCAGCCGGGCTCGGGGCTGCGGTGCCCGAGATCGCACAGCACTTTTCAGAGGAAATCAATGCCATAGACTCGGCGCTTGCCGGTCAAGGCGTGGTACTGGCTTCCAGCGTGTTGGCTGGCCCCGCTGTCGCAGCCGGGCACTTAGTGCGCCTGTCTGACGCGGTTTTGCCTGGCAGAACTTTTTGGGCGGTGAGCCGCAGCAATCATCCGCGCTTTGCAGAAGTTGAGCACTTTGCTTCATGGGCGCGTGCTTCCGGGTAGCCGCTGCACGCGCGCAATTCCCGAATGCCCTGCGGTACCGACTGCTCCGAGGCTTCTGTTTGCGCACCCGCATTGAATGCGTTCCTTAGGGGGCGGCAGTGCAGCACTGCGAATTGACAGCAGAGGCCCGGTTAGAGCCCAAACCAACCTACTTGGACGAGTTCTCCTATTGGCCGCGATAGTTTAACCTAGTGCCAATTTAGATCACGCTGGAAAAACGCCGTGCACTCGCAAAAATTCAAACGTGCGTCAGCCTGGCGTTGTTGCAGAACTCTGACCGCGAAGGATTCACAACACGAATCCATACGGTTAGACGGGTGGTATGAGCAAGCC